>VERS01000669.1 GCA_018882545.1 Mycobacterium sp. | reverse complement strand
GCGCAGCTTAGAGCACTGGGTCTCGGTTTGGAAATCCGCCCCCTACGAGGCAACCTGGATACCAGGTTGAACAGGGTAAGCGGCGGTGATCTCGACGGCATCGTGGTCGCCCGGGCGGGCCTGGCCCGTCTGGGACGACTCGGGGATGTCACCGAGACGCTGGAACCGGTGCAGATGTTGCCGGCACCGGCTCAGGGTGCGCTGGCGGTGGAATGCCGATCCGGCGACACCGGGCTCGCGGCGCTGTTGGCGGGGTTTGACGATCCCGACTCCCGCGCCGCGGTCACCGCGGAGCGAGCCCTGCTGGCCGACCTGGAGGCGGGTTGTTCCGCACCGGTGGGCGCGATCGCCGAGGTGGTCGAGTCCATCGATGATGACGGCCGCGTCTTCGAGGAGCTGTCGCTGCGCGCCTGCGTGGCGGCGGCAGACGGATCCGATGTGATCCGTGCGTCCGGTTTCGGCACCCCCGGCCGGGCCGCAGAGCTGGGGCTCGCGGTCGCGGCGGAGTTGTTCGAGCTGGGCGCCCGGGAAGTCATGTCGCACGAGCGGGAACTGCCGTGAACAACGGTGGATCAGGAGAGGCAATGACTGGTCACGCGACCCCCAGAGGGCGCAAGGCGAAGCCGGGGCGCATCACGTTCGTCGGCTCCGGCCCCGGTGACCCGGGTTTGTTGACGACGCGCGCGCGCACCGTGCTGGCTAACGCCGCGCGCGTGTTCACCGACCCGGACGTCCCCGACGCGGTGCTCAAGCTGGTCGGCGCCGATCTCCCGCCCGCGGCCGGGCCCGTTCCCGACGGTGCCGGTCAGGATCAGACCGCACCGCCGGTCATCACCGTCGGACCGGAAATCCTTCCGGCCCTGGGTGATCCGACTGAGGTGGCCAGGACGCTGGTGGCCGAGGCCAGAGCCGGTGTCGACGTGGTCCGCCTGGTGGCCGGAGACCCGCTTTCGGTCGATGCGGTGAGCGTCGAGGTCACCGCGGTGGCCAAGACCCAACTGCCCTTCGAGATCGTGCCCGGCCTGCCGGCCACCGTCGCGGTGCCGACCTACGCCGGATTGCCGCTGGGGTCCACCCACACCGTCGCCGACGTGCGCGGCCAGGTGGACTGGGCTGCGCTGGCCGCCGCGCCGGGTCCGCTGATCCTGACCGCGACCGCTTCGCACCTGCCCGACGCCGCCCGCTCCCTGATCGAATACGGGTTGGCCGAGAACACCCCGTGCGTGGTGACCGCCCAGGGCAGCACATGTGTGCAGCGTTCCGTCGAATCCACCCTGCACGGCCTGACCGACCGGGCGATCGGTACCGCTGACCCCGCCGGACCGTTGGCCGGGCCGCTGGTGGTGACCATCGGCCGAACGGTCACCGCGCGGACCAAGCTGAACTGGTGGGAGAGCAGGGCGCTGTACGGCTGGACGGTGCTGGTGCCGCGCACCAAGGAGCAGGCCGGCGAGATGAGCGACCGACTCGTCGCCCACGGCGCCATGCCCATCGAGGTGCCCACCATCGCCGTCGAGCCACCGCGCAGCCCGACGCAGATGGAACGTGCCGTCAAGGGCCTCGTCGACGGCCGCTACCAGTGGGTGGTGTTCACCTCGACCAACGCCGTGCGTGCGGTGTGGGAGAAATTCGGCGAGTTCGGCCTGGACGCCCGGGCCTTCTCCGGAGTCAAGATCGCCTGCGTGGGCGAGGCGACCGCCGACCGGGTCCGCGCCTTCGGGATCAGCCCCGAACTGGTGCCCTCCGGTGAGCAGTCCTCACTGGGCCTGCTCGACGAATTCCCGGAGTACGACGAGATTTTCGACCCCGTGAACCGGGTACTGCTGCCACGGGCCGATATCGCGACCGAGACCTTGGCCGAGGGTCTGCGGGAGCGCGGCTGGGAGATCGAGGATGTCACTGC
>VERS01000065.1 GCA_018882545.1 Mycobacterium sp. | reverse complement strand
CTGTCGCCTACTGGTCGGGGGCCGGCATCAACGTCGTCGCGGTCGAGCATCTACTCGGGGAGGGCGAGCAGTTCAGCGCCTACGAGACGCGGTCGGATGAGGTGGCCGGCCACCTGCGAGGGTTGACACCGGCACCCGATGCGGCCGTGCTGCTTTCGGGCACCGGTCTGGTCAGCATCGCCAGCATCTACCACACCGGCTACGGGCTGCGCGCTCCGATCCTGTCGTCCAACCTGTGCGGCGCGTGGTGGATTCTGACGCAGTGCGACATGCCCGGCAGCACGCTCTACCGGCGGATCGCCTCCGGAAACTTTCCCGACACTCTCGGTTAGTCACCGAGGTCCGTCGGTCGGCACCGAACGCACCCGGGACAGCGGATTGGGTTGCGGGGGTGTCATTCCCGGCGCGGCGTCATCGTCGCTCCGAAGGCTTCAGCCAGGTCTGCGGGGGTGTCCACATCGGCGACCGAGCCGATGTCGGCACACTCCACCCTCAGCGGTGACAGCGTCCGCACCACCGCCGACAGGCCCACATCGCCGGTGAGCCCTTCGGAAAGCCGCCAATGTTCCCGGGCCAGCAGCACCGGGTTGCGCAGGGCACCGCTGAAGGTCGCGACGATCACCGCCCGCCCGGTCCGCTGGTGGGCCGCCACCAGCCGCCGGTACACCGCCGCTCCGCACCACGGCTGATCGGCCGGTGCGACGACGGCCGCGACAACGCCCGGGGTGGTGTGCAGGGCGTTCAGACCGGCCGCGACACTGCCGGCGATACCGTCGCCAGCGCGTTCGTTGACCACCGCCGTCACCCGATCCGGGACGGGCCGCGCGGCACCGGGGGCGACGACGGCGATGACGGGATCCAGCCCCGCATCGAGCATCCCCGCCGCCGCCCGCTGCAGCAGCGTTTCGCCGTGCAGTTCAGCGGCCAGTTTGTCGGCGCCGAAACGCTTTCCGGCGCCGGCGGCGAGTAGGACGCCCCCGATCCGCTCAGCGGGCATGCAACGGCCCCGACGTGTCCCGCAACGGCGCGGCACTTCGATTACCGGCGACGGCGATGATCTGTGCGGCCACCGACACCGCGGTCTCGGCGGGACTGGCGCCGCCGAGATCCAGGCCGACCGGCGAGTGGATGCGGTCCAGATCGGACTGCGGGACGCCGCGAGCGCGCAGCCGCTCGAAGCGACCGGCGCTGGTGGCCCTGGAGCCCAGTGCGCCGATGAAACCGGCGGGTGTGTTCAGCGCGGCCGTCAGCGCGGGCTCGTCGAACTTCGGGTCGTGCGTGCAGATTACGATCGCGGACCGGTCGTCGAGCCGGCCGTGCTCATCGAGTTTCTCCAGCGCAGCGTCGGGCCAACTGCCGATCACCTCACCGGCACAGGTGATTCCGGCGGCGAAGCGGGGCCGCGGCTCGATGACGACGGTCTGGTAGCCGAGCAGCTCCGCCTGGGCGCACAGCGCCTCGGTGTATCCACTGGAACCCACCACCACGAACAAGCCCCGACGCCCGAACGCCTCCACGAACATCTGCCCGCCCGCCGGACAGTCCAGCAGATCGGCGCGCCGCCGTGCTCCGTGCAGCCAGCCGGCCGCGACGGCGTGCAGCGGGTCCGGGGCGCCGGTGCCGCACTCCGGGGCCGAAGACTGCGCACTCACGGCGTACTGCCGGATACACCGGCCGTCGTTGTGGGTCAGTACCGCCGCGTCCGAGGCGCCGAGGATCGCCGAGATCGCCGCCGGTTCCAGTTCGTGCACCCAGACGGTCAGGACCCCGCCGCACGCCAACCCGGTGGTGTCACCGTCGTCGGTCCCGAAGATCAGGACCTCGGCCGGTCCGCCCGCCAGAACCCGATCGCAGGCCAACACCACGTCGGCGTCGACGCATCCGCCGGACAGCGCCCCGACGGTCTCGCCCGCTTCGGAGGTGACCAGCGAGAGACCCAGTTGGTGGGGAGTGGATCCTTGCGCGCTGACCAGCGTGGCGCCCGCCAACCGCAGGTCGGCCGCCGACCATGAGGACATCGCGTCACGGAGTTGCCGCACGCCCTCCGTTATAGGCCAGTCTCGGCCACGGTGCAGAGGGTTGGGCTGACGGCAGTGGCCAGTCCTCAGGACCGACGACCGTCCGATCATCCTGTTCAGTCAGTGCAACTTCAGAACGTGCACAGTCAGAAAGTAGAAGAACGCCGCCCACATCGCATTGATCGCCAACACCGTCGCGATACCCAGCAGGTTGGTGCGGGGTTGCGGGGCGCCCGACCGCGGGCGCAACCACCACCGCAGGATCCGGTTGCTGTAGTAGGGCATCGTGAGGTAGCTCATCACGAAACTGGACAGCAGGTTTCCGACCAGCAGGCTGGCCCATAACGGCCAACCGAACGGCCTGGTCAGCAGCGTCAGGATCATGATCGTGGGGTACAGCCCGAACCACACCGCAATCGACGTCTTGATGCTCGACGGTGGCGGCGCGGCCCGATCGCCGAGGGTGAACCAGTTGCCGAAGGAATGATCGATGCTGCGCAGGGTGAAGTCGCCGAACGGAGCCGAGCGGATCAGCCGGCCCCGTTCCTCCGACTGGAGCCAGGCGTCGAGATGCGCGGCCGTGTCGAACCGCATGCAGATGTTCCAGTCGTCCTGCACCCCCTTGATCGGGCGGAACAGCTCCATACCGCGAAAGCCCGGGAAATGCCGCATCGACTCCGCGGCCGTGGACTGCCAAGCGAGGAACTCCCCGACCTTGTCCTCGGCCACCGGGTGAGTCACGACCACGGTGACCAGGGCATCGCTGGCCTCATTGTCGTCAGCGATGATCTGGCGGGTTCCCGGCCCGGCGAAGAAGGAGGCCGCGTCGTCGAGCAGATTCTGGCGGGTGTCGCTGTCCAGCCAGTGTCGGGCGTTGGCGACCGAGTCGAATCGGTAGATGGCCGTCCAGTCAGGCTGTTTGTCGTGCGGCGGGTTCAACTCCGAGCTGAGGTAACCCGGAAAGTGTGCGGCGGCGTCGGTGAGTCTGTGCTGCCAGCGGACGAAGTCGTCCTCGTGTCCGGGCCTGATCGCCTGACCGACGATGATCCGGACGCTACCGGTCATGACCGCACCCGGAGGTGGCCCGGCGGCAGTCGGCTACCGGTCGTTCCCGTGCCGGCAACTCGGGTCGGCCGGTTTCGTCGGCCAGGTGCACACCTCAAGGAAGGTCGTGCTCATGTAGCCGCCGCCGTCGAACACCCCGTACACCTCGCCGTTGTTCCCCGCCAAGGTCGCCCCACCGCCGTCCCCATCCTCCGAGGAGCTCAGCGTCGAAACCTTCCAGCCTTTGCCCTCCAGGGCCGTCCGGTAAGCGTCCATCACCTCCGTGGGCTTCCCGTCGATCTTGAAGTAACGGTGAATACCGTTGTCGGCAATGGGGTCCGGACCCTTCGTCGACGTGGTGTTCGCCGGAGTGGGCACCAGAGCCACCAGGTCGCCACCACCGGGGGGTGCCTGCGCGGCCGAACTGGCACCGGCTTCAGCGGTGGCGGACGCAGTCGTTGCGGCCGGGGGCGCTTCGGCGGTCCGGGAACATCCAGCAGCGACAAGACCCACCACCAGGCCCGCCGCCAGCACACCGGAAACTCGGTACATCAACATCCCCACTCCGCTCTCCATTTGTCGTGTCTCACGCGCTGAGGCTTGTCGTGTCTCACGCGCTGAGGCCGCCCCAACGATACCGCCTGCGAACCGGCGGAGCGGGACCTTCGGCATGCAGCCCGCGTCGAACACACAACGGGCATCGGGAGACCCCCAGGTTCCGGCCGGCCCGATAGAGCCGGACCGGATCAGGTAACCCAATAGTCGCTTCGCTTAGCGGGTTTGACGGACTGGTCGGTGTTCACGATCGCGCCCCCGCCCGGCCGCGAGACTGCCTACCATGGACCCGGTCGGGGGATGCGGACTGAACAGGATGCGGCATGGACCAGACGACGGTTCGGGAGTTCGTGCGTCCCACTGGCGACGACCCCACGGCCCAGTGGCGCCCCGGTGACGCCTGGCTTGCCGGCGGGACGTACCTGTTCTCCACGCCCCTGCCGGATATGCGCCGTCTGATCGACCTGACCGGGCTCGGCTGGCCGAACCTGGTGGTCGGGCCCGACGGGCTGCAGATCGCCGCGACCTGTCGCGTCGTCGATCTCTACGATTTCGTCCCGCCCACCGACTGGGCGGCCGGTCCCTTCCTGCGGGAGGCGGTGGACTCCTTCCTGGCCGGGTTCAAAATCTGGAACACCGCCACCGTCGGCGGGAACATCTGCACATCGCTGCCCGCCTCACCGATGACCACGATGGCCGCGGCGCTGGACGCCACCCTGGAAATCTGGGGACCCGGCGGCGCGCGCCGCGCAATGAATGTCCCGGATTTCATCCTGGGCGACCACCTCAACGCCCTGGGGCCCGGTGAAGTGCTCCGCGCGATCCACATCCCGATCGAGTCACTCAGACGCCGCTACTCCTATCAACGTTTCACGTTGACCAAACACGGCCGGTCCAGCGAGTTCCTCGTCGGCACCACGGACCCGGCCCGCGCAGACCTGGTTCTCACGATCACCGCGGCCACCACCAAGCCGATCATCCTGCGCTTCGGCGCCCTCCCCAGCAGCGCGGAGTTGCGTGCCGCCATCGACGCCGGAGTCCGCGACGAGGACTACTTCGACGATCCCAACGGAAGCCCGGCCCACCGCAAACACATGACCCGGTACCTGGCCGAGCTCATCCGCCGCGACCTGGCCGGGGCGGCGTGATGACCTTCCTCGTCAACGGCCGCGAGTTCACCAGTTCCCCTGCACCCGGCCAGTGCCTGCGCACCTTCCTGCGCGATCTCGGCCACACCGGCGTCAAGAAGGGCTGCGACAGCGGCGACTGCGGCGCCTGCACCGTGTGGCTCGACGGCGACCCGGTGCACAGTTGCATCACCTCGGCCGAGCAGATGCGCGGCCGGCACGTCACGACCATCGAGGGGCTGGCCGACGGGGAGGCGCTGCACCCGATGCAGCAAGCCTTCCTCGACGCCCCCGGCTTCCAGTGCGGCTTCTGCACGGCGGGGATGATCATGACCTGCGCGGCGCTGACCGACGAGCAGCGGGCCGACCTGCCGGCGGCGTTGCGCGGCAGCCTGTGTCGCTGCACCGGTTTCCGGGCGATCGGCGACGCCATCGACGGCGTCGCCCACGTCGAGACGGACGTCTCGCCCGGCAAGACGATCGGCGCGAGTGTGGGGGCGGTTGAGGGGCGCGGTGTGGTCACCGGATCGGTCCGCTACACGATGGACGACGTGCCCGACGGGGCCGCGCACATCAAAGTGGTCCGCTCCCCCCACGCCCACGCCCGTGCTGTGCGCATCGACGTCGCCGCAGCCCAGGCCGTGCCCGGCGTGCTGGCCGTCTACACCTGGCAGGACGTCCCCCAGAAGAGGTTCACCACCGCCCTGCACGAGAACCACCTCGTCGAGCCCGATGACACGCTCGTACTCGACCGGGTCGCCCGCTTCAAAGGACAGCGGATGGTCGCCGTCGTCGGGGCCACGGTGGCCGCCGCCGAGGAGGGCTGCCGTCGGGTGGAGATCGAATGGGAGGTGCTGCCGGCGGTCTTCGGCGTCGACGAGGCCATGCTTCCGGGCGCACCGCATCTGCACGATCGGGGCGAGGACGGCTGGATCACCAACCCGGAGAAGAACATCCTGGTCGGAATGTCCCTGGGCCGCGGCGACGTCGAGCAGGCACTGGGTTCGGCTGCGGTCGTCCATCGCGCCACCTACCGCACACCCCGCCAGTCCCACGCCCAACTGGAGACCCACGGCAGCGTCGCCTGGATCGACCGGGACAGCGTGGTGCACGTCCGCACGAGCTCGCAGGCGCCGTTCATCTGCGCCCAGAAGCTTTCCTACATCTTCGGCATCCGCAGCAGCCGCATGCATGTGTTCACCGGCCGGGTCGGCGGCGGCTTCGGCGGCAAGCAGGAGATGCTCACCGAGGACCTGTGCGTGCTGGCCGCCCTCGACCTTCGCATTCCCGTCCAGTGGGAGTGGACCCGCGAGGAGGAGTTCATCGGGGGCACCTCACGGCATCCGATGGTCATCGAGGTGACCCTGGGCGCCGACGCCGACGGCCACCTGACGGCGATGGCGATGGACGTCACCTCCAACACCGGCGCCTACGGCAACCACGGCGGCGAGACGCTGGGATGCAGTTCGGGCGCGCTGGCGTGGTATCGCTGCCGCAACAAGCGGTTCACCGGCCGGGCGGTGTACACCAACAATCCGCCGGCCGGCGCCTGCCGCGGCTACGGCGCCGCTCAGCCCACCTTCGCGGTGGAGTCGGCCATCGATGAACTCGCCGGCAAACTCGGCATGACCCCGCTGGAGTTCCGCCGCCGCAACGCCGTACAACCCGGCGACAACCTCGCCGTCGGCGGAGCACCCGCCGACGAGTGCCTGGGCAGCTACGGACTCGACCAGTGCCTCGACAGCGTCGAGCGCGCCCTGGCGGCGGGGCCGTCGCTGCTCGCCCCCGAGGGTCCCGAGTGGTCGACCGGCGTGGGGTACGCGATGTCGATGTATGACACCTCACCGCCCACCGAGCACCGCTCCGAGGCAAGCCTGGAACTGCTGCCCGACGGCACCTACCTCGTGCGGGTGGGCACCTGCGAGTTCGGCAACGGCACCACCACGAGCCACGTCCAGTTCGCGGCGGCCGCACTGGGCACCTCGATCGACAGGGTGGGAATCCGACACGGGGACACCGCGGAATCCGGTTGGGACACCGGCGCTTTCGCCCAGACCGGGCTGTTCGTCGCCGGCCGGGCGGTGACCTACGCCGCCCAGGGTCTGCGCACCCGGATCCTGGAGTACGCCGAGCGGGTGGCCGGCGCGGCTGTACCCGACGGCGGCCGGGTCGAGTTGCTGGCCGACTCCGTGGTGGCCGGGGACCGGCATATCCCGCTGGACGAACTGTGGCGGCTGGCCGACGCCGAGGGCGTCGCGCTGAGCCAGTCGCGCAAGGCGTACGGCTCGCCGATCAGTGTGGGATTCAACGTCACCGGCGTGCGCGCGGCGGTCCACAGCATCACCGGCGAGATCCGGCTCCTGCAGGTGGCCCACGCCGTGGACGCCGGCACGGTGATCAACCCCCAGCAGTTGCGCGGCCAGGTCGAGGGCGGAGTGGCGATGGGCATCGGGTTCGCCATGACCGAGTGGTGGCAGATGGACGACCGCGGCGCGGTCCGCAATCCCGGTATCCGCATGTACCGCATCCCCAACTTCGCCGACGTCCCGCCGATCCAGGTCTTCTTCGCCGCGCAAGAGGACACCGTCGGCCCGTTCGGCGCCAAAGGGTGTGCGGAGTCGCCGATCGATCCGGTGGCCCCGGCGATCGCCAACGCCGTCGCCGACGCCACCGGGGTCCGGTTCCGCGACCTGCCGCTGGTGCCCCCGCTGATCTTCGAGGCACTCTACGAGAACTACCTGCAGCGAACCGCGGCTCAATAGCCGGCAGTCATCACCAGCGGGCGTCATCACAACAAGGAATGGAAATCAGAATGGGCAACGCAATCCCCGATTTCATGCGGCCGGTCATCGCCGACGAGCCACCGGCGAGCGAGCGTGCCGTCGCCGAACAAGCCGTCCTTGCGCTGAACACCGCGATGATGGGCTTCTATGACACGTCGCTGGTGAAGTTCAAGGCCAATATGCGCGATGAGGTGCCCATCATCCTGGCTATGTTCACCGGCCAGGGCGGGCAGATGATCCTCTACCGCCCCGGCCGGGAACCCGAAGTGGCGCCGCGGGTTCCGCTGGTCTACGAACTGGCCAAATCGGCGGGGCACAGCAGTATGGCGGTCTACCAGATCGTCGCGCCGTACATGAGCGACCCGGTCGGCAACCAGTTGTGGCGCGGCCCCCTGGAGACCTACCGGACCCAGAACCGCTCCGCGCTGGACACCCTCGGCGCACTCGACGTCTCCGAGGAGGACCGCTCGGTCCTGCGCGAGATCCTGCAGTGCAACCTGGCCTTCATGGATCAGTGCCTGGCCAACGGCGGCTACGGCTACGACGAGGTCGAAGCCTTCGTCCGGGGCACCGTGCCGCACTCCTACAAGGCGATCGGGATCGCCTCGGGGGCCCAGGTCGGCCACTGGATCGAGGTCGTGGACCGCTGGCAGGGCGATCTCGGCGCGAGTTGGGACCGCACCTACGCGGTGAGCAACACGCTCTACGTCACGCGGCAG
>VERS01000064.1 GCA_018882545.1 Mycobacterium sp. | reverse complement strand
CCATTGGCCGTACCCACCAATTCGAACCGGCGGCGAACGCCTTCGAATGCGGCCAGCGCGTCGAGAACCTCCGCGACCGGGGCCCCGGCTTCGGTGGCGGCCAGCAGCGCCGCCAGCGCATTGAGCGCCATATGCCGTCCCGGGACGGCAAGCCGCATCGCCCGCGGATTCGCCTCGCCCGCTAACTGGATATGGGCCACCGCGCCGGTTCCGTACTGCTCCCAGCTGACCAGTTGGGCAGCCAGCGCCTCAGGTCGAGCACCAGCCTCGCCACCCGGGCCGCTGCCGTAACGCAGCACTCGCACCCCCATGGCGGCGCTGCGATCGGCCAGCGCGGCGGCTCCCGGATCGTCGGCGCACACCACCAGCGCCCCGCCAGGTGCCAGGTGCGCGACGAACTCATCGAAGACAGCCGTGTAGGCCGCCGGGCTGCCGAAGTAGTCCAGGTGGTCGGCCTCGATGTTGGTGACCACCGCCACGTCCGGGGTGTACTCCAGCAGCGACCCGTCGCTCTCGTCAGCCTCGGCGACAAACACCCCTCCGCTGCCGTGGTGGGCGTTGGTGCCCGCCTCGCCGAGATCCCCCCCGACGGCGAAGGACGGATCAAATCCACTGTGCTGCAACGCCACAATGAGCATCGACGTGGTAGTGGTCTTACCGTGCGTCCCGGTCACCATCAGGGCTCGCAAACCGTTCATCAGCTTGGCCAGCACGACCGGACGCATGATCACCGGTACGGCCCGCCGCTGGGCCTCCACCAACTCGGGATTGGTCTTGGGTATGGCGGCATGGGTGGTGACGACGGCCGTGGGGCCGCCGGGCAGCAGGTCGAGGTTGGCCGCGTCGTGACCGATGGCGATCCGCGCGCCGCGAGCCCGCAGGGCGGCAACCCCGCGGGACTCCTTGGCGTCCGAACCGGACACCAGGGCACCCCGATCCAGCATGATCCGGGCGATACCCGACATCCCCGCTCCCCCGATGCCCACCAGGTGCACCCGATGCAGTTCCGGCGGCAGGGCGGGGGTCATCGGCGTGCCCCCCGGCCGGTCCGTGCCACGTCGAGGACGATCTCCGCGATTCGCCCGGCGGCATCGCGATGGCCCGCCCCCGCCGCGGCCGCCGTCATGGCAGCCAACCGAGGCGCGTCGTTGATCAGTCCGACCACCTCGGTGGCGACGTAGGCCGGGGTCAGGTCGGCGTCGTCGATCAGCACTCCCCCGCCGGCCCGGACCACGGGCAGGGCGTTGAGCCGTTGTTCGCCGTTTCCGATGGGCAGCGGTACGTACACCGCCGGTAGGCCCACGGCGGAGACCTCGGCCACGGTCATCGCGCCGGAGCGACAGACGGCCAGATCCGCGGCCGCGTAGGCCAGATCCATCCGGGTCAGGTACGGCACCGCGACGTAGGGCGGCTCGCCGGCCAGCGGGGCCGGAAGGTCGAGGGCGTTCTTCGGCCCGTGCGCGTGCAGCACCGACACTCCGGCCGCCGCCAGTGCCGGGGCCGCCGCCGAGACCGCGCGATTAATCGAGACCGCGCCCTGGGAACCGCCGAACACCAGCAGCACCCGGGCGTCGTCGGCGAAGCCGAAGTGCTCGCGCGCCTGGGCCCGCAGCGCTGAGCGGTCCAGGCTGGTGATCGCGGCGCGCAACGGCATCCCGACCACCTCGGCGCGGGCCAGGCCCGAACCCGGCACCGCCGCCAGCACCCGGCGGGCGAACCGCGCTCCGAGCCTGTTGGCCAACCCCGCGCGGGCGTTGGCCTCGTGCACCACCACGGGCACTCGACCCCGCCCCCCAGATCGCCCCGCCGACCGGCCCCGCGCGGCCAGATAGGCCGGGACCGCCACGTAGCCGCCGAAGCCAACCACCACATCAGCGTCGACCGCATCGAACACCGCCCGGGTCTGCCGGACGGCCCGGCGGACTCGCATCGGCAACCGGAGCAGATCCAGGTTGGGCTTGCGTGGCAGCGGAACGGGTGTGACCAAGCGCAGGTCATAACCGCGTTCCGGCACCAACCGGGTCTCCAGACCTCGGGCGGTACCCAGGGCCGTGATGCGCACGCCCGGGTGCGCCACGCTCAGCGCATCGGCCACGGCCAGGGCCGGCTCCACATGCCCTGCGGTGCCCCCGCCCGCCAGTACCACCGACACCGTCTCCGGGCGCGATCGGTCGGCGCCCGAATCACGGCGCGCCACTCCGCCGTCGACCCCAGAGACACTCACCGGTAACGATGACCTTCCAGTACCCGGGCCCGTTGGTCCCGCTGCCCCGTGCGACCCTGCGCTGCAGCACGCCGAGACTGCGGGGCGCTGCCGGACTGAGCCGGGCGGGGCACGCCGCGGCGAACTCGCCCGCTGTCCTGCCGGGAGCCTTCATCATGCCCTGTCCGACCCGCCGCACTGTGCCCCGTCCCCGCGCGGGCCGTACGGCGCCTCGCGGGCGCAGCGTCGTTGCGCGTGCCCGGCTTAGCCGGCTTAGCTGGCTTACCCGGCCTGGTGGATTCCGGCCGTGACCGCAACCGATCCCGCAGCGCCTCTGCCCGGCTGGGCAGATAGGGCTCCGGCAACGGCAGCCGCAGTAGGCGGTTCATCCGGTCATCGCGGCCGGCCCGAAGCGCCGCGACCGCATCCGGCTCATGACGCGCAGCATTGGCCATCAATCCGATCATGAACAGTGTTGTTGCAGTTGATGTTCCACCAGCAGAGATGAGCGGTAGCTGAATACCCGTGACGGGTAGCAGGCCGATCACGTAGCCGACGTTGATGAACACCTGGCCGATCACCCAGGCGGTGGCGGTGGCGGTGAGGAGCCGAAGGAACGGGTCGACAGATCGCCTGGCGATCCGCATGCCGGTATAGGCGAACAGCCCGAACAGGCACAGCAGCCCGAAGGCGCCGATGAATCCCAACTCCTCGCCGATGATCGCGAAGATGAAGTCGTTGTGGGCGTTGGGCAGGTAGTTCCACTTGGCGGCGCCCTGTCCCAGCCCGTCGCCGAAGACCCCGCCGTTGGCCAGCGCGAATTTGGCCTGCCGGGCCTGGTAGCCCGCACCCTGGACATCGGCGTTGGGGTCCAGCCAGGAGCGCACCCGGTCGGACCGGTAGCCCTCCGACACCGCCAGCACCGCGGCCGCCGCGATCGAAGCCGCCAGGGAGCTGACGAACACTTTCAACGGCAGACCCGCGAACCACAGCAGGGCCAGCAGGATGATGCCCAGTGACACGGTCTGGCCGAGGTCGGGCTGGGCGACGATGAGAGCCAGCGCGAGGACCGCCGCGGGGATCAGCGGGATGAGCATTTCCCGAAGGGAGGCGCGCTCCATCCGCCGGGCCGCCAGGAGATGCGCACCCCAGATCACGAAGGCGATCTTGGTCAGCTCGGAGGGCTGCATGGACAGGCCGCCGAACACGAACCAGCCGCGGGTGCCGTTGGCGACCCGGCCGATTCCGGGGATCAGGACCAGCACCAGCAAGACGATGGTGGTGAGGTAGGCGGCAAATGCGGTGCGGCGCAGAAACCGAACGCGCAGCCGCAGGGCGAACCAGCAGGCGAACAGGCCCAGCGCCGCCCACATCACCTGCCGGGTAAAGATCGCCCAGGGCGTGCCGTCCTCGTCATAGGAATGCACGCCGGAGGCCGACAGCACCATGATCAGGCCGAGGGAAGTCAACAGGGCGGCAACCGAAATCATCAGGTGGAAGGACGTCATCGGCCGGGCCAGCCAGGCCCCGAATCTCGCCGGCGGGGCGAACCGCGGCACCCGCCCGGTCGACGGGGATTCCCCGCCGGGTGCGCCGACACTCCCGGCGACCCGGCGCCGGAACCGGGCGCTCAGCCTGCCCACGGCGCTAGCGGGCCCGGACGGCCTGGGCGAAGGCCTCGCCGCGGTCGGCGTAGCCGGCGAACTGGTCGAAGGAGGCCCCGGCCGGGGCCAGCAACACCGTGTCGCCGGGACGGGCCAGGCCTGCGGCGGCAGCCACCGCCTCGGACATGACCCGACGGCCGAGGTCCGGGCCGGCCGCATCGATCAGCCGAGTCCCACCAGCACCAGCAGACTCATTTGTCTCATGCACCTCAGCATCCTCCCGCGTCACAACCTGGATGACCGGGACATCGGGCGCGTGTCGCGATAACGCCTCGGCAAAGGCCGCCCGATCGCGGCCGATCAGGACCACCCCGGCCAGTCGGTCGGCCACCCGCGCCACGGCCTGCTCGACCGAAGCGCCCTTGAGCATCCCGCCGGCCACCCACACCACCCGCTCGAAGGCCAGGATCGAAGCCTCGGCCGCGTGCGGATTGGTGGCCTTGGAGTCGTCGACGTACCGCACACCGTCAACCACCCCGACCGGTTCGGACCGGTGCCGCCCGACCCGGAAGCCGCTCAGCGCCGACGCGATCGCCGGGGCCGAGACGCCCACCGCGCGGGCCAGGGCCGCGGCCCCGAGGGCGTCGAGCACCCCGATCGGTCCCGCGACCGGGATCGTGTCGATATCGGCCAGCGGCAGGTCATCGGCGAACGCCCGGTCCACCAGTGCACCGTTTCGCACGCCGAGCTCGCCCGGGCCGGGTTCGCCGAGCCGGAAACCCACCTTGACCGGGGCGGCCGCCCGCGGCAGCAGTTCGCGGGCCGACGGGTCGTCGAGACCGACGACCGCCACCCGGCCGTCGAGAGCGCGGGCCTTGGCCGCGGCGTAGGCCGGGAAGCTGCCGTGCCAGTCCAGGTGGTCCTCGGCGATGTTGAGTACAACCCCTGCGGTCGGCCGGATCGACGGCGCCCAGTGCAGCTGGAAGCTGGAGATCTCCACCGCCAGCACATCGGCGGGCCGGTCCAGCACGTCGAGCACCGGTTCGCCGATGTTCCCGCACAGCACTGCCCGCAGGCCGCCGGCCACCAGCATGTCGTAGAGCATCGAGGTGGTGGTGGTCTTGCCGTTCGTGCCGGTCACCACCAGCCATTGCCGCGGCGGACCGTACTGCCCGGCCGCGTCCAGCCGCCAGGCCAGCTCGACATCACCCCAGATCGGGACGCCCGCGGCGGCGGCGGCCAGCAGCACCGGAGCCGTCGGCGGGAACCCGGGGCTGGTCACGACCAGGTCGAACTCACCGGCCCGGGCGGCCGCCTCGGCGGTGGCCAGAAACCGTACGTCCGGCAGCGTTCGGGCGGCGGCGGGGTCGTCGTCGCACACCGACAGTCGGACCTGCCGGGATCGCAACGCCGCCACGATCGCCCGGCCGGTGACCCGGGCACCGGTCACCAGTACGTGGGCTCCCGGCGCCAGCGGCCACAACTCCGGGTGGGCGCCGGACGTCCGATCCCCGCCCATCGTCACCCGCTCATCAATCGCCGATGGCGGTCAGCCACTCGCTGTAGAACAGCGCCACCCCGAGCCCGCAGGCGATCGCAGTCAGCAGCCAGAACCGGATGATCACCGTCGTCTCGGCCCAGCCGAGGAGTTCGAAGTGGTGGTGGAACGGCGCCATCCGGAACACCCGGCGCCCGGTGGACCGGAACGCGATGATCTGGATCACCACCGAGGTGACCTCGGCGACGAACAGCGCGCCGAGCACCACGGCGAGCACCTCGGTGCGGCTGGTGACCGACAGTCCCGCGATGACACCGCCAAGGGCCAGCGACCCGGTGTCGCCCATGAAGATCTTCGCCGGCGCGGCGTTCCACCACAGAAATCCGGTGCAGGCGCCGGCGGTGGCCGCCGCGATCAGGGCCAGATCCAGCGGATCGCGGACGTTGTAACAGCCCAACCCGGGCGAGGTGGCGCAGGCATTGCGGTACTGCCAGAACGTGATGAGCACATAGGCGGCGCTGACCATCGCCATAGCGCCGGCCGCCAGCCCGTCGAGGCCGTCGGTGAGGTTCACCGCATTGGACCACGCACTGACGATGACGACGACGAACAACACGAAAAGCGCCGGCGGCAGTGCGACGGTGGTGATTTCGCGGACGTAGGAAAGCTGGTTGGAGCCCGGCGTGAGGCCCTCGGGGTTGGCGAACTGAAGCACCAGGATGCCGAACAACACTGCAGCGGCTATCTGACCGGCCGTCTTGGCTTTCTTGTTCAGGCCGAGGTTGCGGGCCCGCCGGATCTTGATCAGGTCGTCGAGGAAGCCCACCCCGCCCAGGGCGGTGGCCAGCCCGAGAACGAGCAGGCCCGACGCTGAGGGCCCCATGCCGTCCAGGGCGAGCCCCACCAGGTGGGTGCCGAAGTAACCCGCCCAGATGCCGGCCAGGATCGCCACCCCGCCCATCGACGGTGTACCGCGCTTGGTGTGGTGGCTCGGTGGGCCGTCCTCGCGGATCTCCTGGCCGAATCCCTGCCGGGTGAACAGCCGGATGAGTGTCGGCGTCAGCAGGATGGAAACCATCAGCGAAATGAAGAGGGCGATGAGGATCTGTCTCATGGCATGTCCAGCAGCGCCTCGGCCAGGGCCCCCAGCCCGGCGGCGTTTGACGCCTTGACCAGCACGACGTCCCCGGGAGCAAGTTCGGCGCGCAGCAGTTCCAGCGCGGCTTCGGCGTCGGGAACCAGCACTGACTCCGAGCCCCAGGATCCCTCCATGACCGCCCCGTGGTGCATGGCGCTCATTGGCCTCCCAGTTCCGACTACGACCAGACGACTGATATCTAAGCGCACCGCCAGCCGGCCGAGGCGGTCGTGCTCGGTTATCGAATCCGCGCCCAGTTCGCCCATCTCGCCGAGCACCGCCCAGCTGCGCTTACCCGTCCCGCGCGCCATGGCGGCCAGTGCCTGCAACCCGGCCCGCATCGAGTCCGGGTTGGCGTTGTAGGCGTCATTGACGACAGTCACCCCGTCAGAACGGGTCCGCACCTCCATCCGGTGCCGAGACGCCGGTCCGGCCGCGGCCAGGGCGTCGGCCACCTGGTGCAGGCCGGCCCCGCACTCCAGTGCCACCGCCGCCGCGGCCAACGCGTTGCCGACCTGATGCTCCCCGTGCACCGCCAGGGCGACCGGCACCGCCCCATCGGCGGTGCGCAGGCTGAACCGTGGGCGGGCCAGTTCGTCCAGTTCGACTTCCTCGGCGCGCACATCGGCCGACTCGGACCGGCCCACGGTGACCACCCGCGCCGAGGTCAGTCCCGCCATCGCCGCCACAACCGGATCGTCGGCGTTGAGCACGACCACCCCGGAGGCTGGAACAGCCTGCACCAGTTCGGCTTTCGTCTGCGCGATCACCTCACGTGAGCCGAACTCGCCGAGGTGGGCGGTACCGACGTTGAGGACCACCGCGATGGCCGGTGTCGCGATGGCGGCCAGCGCGGCGATGTTTCCGGGATGCCGGGCCGACATCTCCAACACCAGGAAGTCGGTTTCCCGGGTGGCCCGCAGAACCGTCCACGGGTGGCCGAGTTCATTGTTGAACGAGCCCGGCGGGGCTACCACCTCCCCCCGTGGCCTGAGCACCGCAGCGATCAGGTCCTTGGTGGAGGTTTTGCCGGAGGATCCGGTGATCCCGATGGTCCGCAACCCGGACGCCGCCAGCTCCGCGGCTACCGCTGCGGCGAGCTTGGCCAGGGCGGCCAGCACTGCGGCCCCGGAGCCGTCGGAGTCGTGTTCGAGCACACCGGCCTGCGCATCGGTGGCCGCGGCAGGCGGCGCGACGATGGCGGGCACGCCGACCGGGCGGGCCGCCAGGACCGCCGCCGCGCCCGCGGCCACTGCACCCGCGGCGAAGTCGTGGCCGTCGGATCGGGCGCCGGGCAGAGCCAGGAACAATCCGCCCGGGGTGACCGCACGGGAGTCGAATTCGACTGTGCCGGTGACCAGGGTGGCCGCCGCCTCGGCCGGGCTGATGTCGGCAAGGCGGCCGCCGACGATCTCGGCGATCTGCGCGACGGACAGATCGATCACGGCAGCGTCCGCTCGGCCACGGCGCCCGAAACGCCGTCCAGGGCGGCGGCCAGTTCGGCGCGGTCGTCGAAGGGCACGGTCAGTCCGGCCCGGGTCTGTCCGCTCTCATGCCCCTTGCCGGCGACCAACACCACGTCGCCGCGGCGGGCCCAGCCGACGGCGTGGCTGATCGCCTCTCGGCGGTCGCCGATCTCGACGATGTCCACCGCGCGGTCGCGGTCGGCCGATCGGGCGCCGGCGACGATGGCCGCCCTGATGTCGGCCGGGTCCTCATCGCGGGGGTTGTCGTCGGTGACGACCACCAGGTCGGCCAGTTCGGCGGCGACCCGGCCCATCGGCGCACGTTTGCCGGGGTCGCGGTTGCCGCCTGCCCCGACCACGACGGCAACCCGCCCGGACGACGGCCGCAGCGTCTCCAGCAC
>VERS01000668.1 GCA_018882545.1 Mycobacterium sp. | reverse complement strand
CCTTCCAGCACGCCGAGCCGGCCATTATCGACGCCGCGCTGCGCCGAGCGCTGCGGCGGCCCAGCGGCAACTGGTTCGTCTTCGCCGCCAGCACCGACGTGGGCACCGACCGGCCGTTCGGAACCACGGTCGCCGGCCTGGAGATCGTCGCCTGGCGCGACGAGCACCGGGTTCTGCACGTCGGCCCGGCCTCCTGCCCCCACCTCGGGGCCGATCTGGCCACCGGAAAGATCGACTGCGGTGCGCTGGTGTGTCCGTGGCACGGACTTCGGCTGGACGGCCGTCGGGAATTCGGCTGGAAACCGTTACCCGCGTACGACGACGGCGTGCTGGTGTGGGTGCGGCTGGACAAGGCCGGCGGCGAGGAACCACTGGACGCACCCGTGCTGCCGGTACGCCCTAGCGAACCCCATCTGGCCGCCGTGACCCGCCTGGCGGGCGTGTGCGAACCGCAGGACATCATCGGCAACCGTCTCGACCCGTGGCACGGTGCCTGGTTTCACCCGTACTCGTTCGCCCAACTGGAGGTCCTCAACGCGCCGCCGGTCGACGCCGATGAGGAGTCCGACGTCTTCCAAACTGCGGTCACCTTCCACCTGGGCCGGCTGGGGGTGCCGGTGATCGCGCAGTTCACCGTTCCCGAGCCGCGCACCATCGTCATGCACATCGTGGAGGGTGAAGGAGTCGGCAGCATCGTCGAGACACACGCCACACCGCTGGGCAGCGGTCCGGACGGACGTCCGCGCACGGCGGTGATCGAGGCGGTGATCGCCAAGTCCGAGCGCACCGGTTTCGGGTACTCACTGCGCGCTGCGCCGCTGCTTCGGCCGGTGATGAGACTTGCGGCCGCGCGACTATGGCGTGACGACCTGGCATACGCCGAACGGCGATATGCGTTGCGCAGCAGAGAGTCCCACTGAAAGTGCCCAAGCGCGTCGTTGTCTACGGAACCGGCTTCGTCGGGAAGATGGTGATCCCCGAGGTGCTCAAGCACCCGGAGTTCGAGTTGGTCGGAGTCGGCGTCAGCAACCCGGCCAAAGTGGGGCGCGACGTCGGTAAGATCTGCGGTCTGGACCATAACGTCGGAATCACCGCCACCGACGACGCCGACGCGTTGATCGCCCTGCGGCCCGACGCCCTGGTGCATTACGGCCCGACCGCCGCCCACGCCGACGCCAACATCGACCTGATCACCCGGTTCCTGCGGGCCGGGATCGACGTGTGCTCCACCGCCATGACGCCCTGGGTATGGCCCAAGATGCACCTGAACCCGCCGTCCTGGATCGAGCCGATCACCGACGCCTGCGAGCAGGGGAAGGCGTCCTGCTTCACCACCGGGATCGACCCCGGCTTCGCCAACGACCTGTTCCCGATGACGCTGATGGGTCTGTGCTCGGAAATCCGCCGGGTGCGGGCCTCGGAGTTGCTGGACTACACCAACTACGAGGGCGACTACGAGTTCGAGATGGGCATCGGTCGTGAGCCGGACTACCGGCCACTGCTGGAGAACCGCGACATTCTGGTGTTCGCCTGGGGTGCAACGGTTCCGATGATCGCCTACGCGGCCGGTATCGAACTCGACGAGATCACCACCACCTGGGAGAAGTGGGTGACGCCCACCGAGCGGACGACGGTCAAGGGGGTCATCGCGGCGGGCCGGGTGGCCGCGGTGCGGTTCACCATCAACGGGGTCTACCACGGACAGACCCGCACCCAGCTCGAGCACGTCAACCGCATCGGCCACGACGCCGCCCCGGACTGGCCGTCGGGCACGCGGGACGACGTCTACCGGGTGGAGATCGATGGCACCCCGAGCATCTTCCAGGAGACGGCGTTTCGATTCACCGACGGTTCCGGCCGTGACGCCGCCACCGCGGGCTGCCTGGCCACCGGGCTGCGCGCGCTCAACGCCGTACCGGCGGTT
>VERS01000063.1 GCA_018882545.1 Mycobacterium sp. | reverse complement strand
GTCTGTACACCTACATCGCACCGGTTTTGCAGGACACCGCCGGGATCACCAACCCCACCGGCTTCCTCTGGGTGTGGGGGCTCGGCGGAGTCCTCGGTGCGCTGGCGGTCGGAGCGCTGATCGACCGGGCCTCTGCTGCCACGCAGGTGATGCCGGTGGTCATCGGGTTGTTCATCGTCGCGGCGGCGGCGATCACCCCGGTGGGCGGCAATCTGATCCTGGTCGCGGTGGCCCTCGGCTGCTGGGGCGCCGCCGGATTCGCCTCCCCTCCGCCCCAGCAGCATCTGCTCCTTGACCGTGCCCCGGACCGGGGGGCGGTCGCCGTCGCGGTCAACGGCTCGGCCATCTATCTGGGAAGCGCGATCGGAAGCGCGTTGGGCGGGGCGGTGCTGCACGCCGGCCTGCCGGTCAGGTATCTGCCCCCGGCCGCAGCGGCGATCGCCGTCGGCGCGCTGGTCCTCTACCTGAGCACGGTTCGCCCGCAGGCACTCTCAGGCAGGCAACGCTCCGGCGGTCCGGGCGTCGTCGGCGTCGAGCACCCGGATGAAGATCCGGTATAGCAGCAGCGCGGTCATGGTGATAACGGCCAGGATCAGCAACACCGATCCGTAGGACGCCTCCTCGGGAAGGTGCCGACCCATCCGCCGACGAGGAGCGCCGGCAGCGGCAATGCCACGGTGATCATGACCATGGCGATGACGATGCGGCCCTGCGGGTCAGGCCGTGAGGATCGGGGTCAACCCGGCGTCGATGATGTTGGTGTCGCGGGTCGCGATGGTCAGATTGCGGCGAAGCGCCTGTGCGACGATCGCGCGGTCGAACGGGTCCTTGTGTCCCCAGGAGAGCCTGCCGGCCAGGATGGCGTCGCCGGCATCGATGGGCAGCTCCGAGACTCTCATGCTGGTGAGGATGTCGGTCCACGCTGACAGCAGCGGTTCTCCGTCCAGGCGCCCGAGTCGGGTTTTGATGGAAATCTCCCAGGCCGAGGCGGCTGTTGCCCAGAGATGTGCCTCGGGGGCGGCCAGCACCGTAAGTGCCTGCGCCGCAACGCGGGTGGGGTCACTGACAAGCCAGAGCAGGATGGGGGTATCGAGAAGGACCTTCACCCGTTGCGGTCTTCCCACGGCGCGAGTTCGTCGTCGGGCAGTGGGTCGTCGAAATCTTCGGGCACCACAAGGTGTGGCAATTGGCCGAAACGGCGCTGTACCGCTGCGATCGGAATCAGCTGCGCCACCGGTTCGCCGTGGTTGGTGATGATGAACGAGTTGCCGGCCTTGACGTCCCCCAAGAGGCGGTTGAGCTGATTCTTGGCCTCTGTACTGCTGACCGCCTTCATGGACATAGCAGAACGATACCGGCCGCCGACTAAAAGGCGCTAGTCAAGCTAGCGCGAATAGCTCAAGGGGAACCCGCGTCGGAGCGGCGGCCGGATCGAGTCTTGCGACTCGTGAAACGCACAGCCCACCCTGGCAGGCAAACATCCCGGAGCGGGTGCCGTGGACGTCGATCGCCTGGGCCGGGAGTCGCCTCGAGTCCGCTCATACCTTCATTACCGACAGATCCGGACATGCGCGGGCAATGCGGTCGAAGTCTGCGTCCTGGGTGACGACGGGGAGTCCGTGTTCGATAGCGGTCGCCGCGATAAGAGCGTCGGTCAGTTTCACCGCCCCATGCACACCAGCCGCCCGGCAGTCCGCGACGAGTCGGGCCCACGTCACCATCACCGCCTCACTGACGGGGATCGGATCGGCAGCGCGCGCCAGCGCGAGTGTGTCGGCGCGGCGTGCTCGTGTCGCCGCATCGCCCGCGTTGAATACTCCGAGTTGTAGTTCACCGATGGTGATGACTGACAGTGCCACACGCTGCGGCAGCTTCGAGATGGGGCGCCCGCTCTCGCGTGCGATGAACACCGATGTGTCCAGGAGGCCGACGTCTGCCTCGGCCTCGGTCAAAGATCGTCGAGGGTCTGGCCGGCAAGTTCATCGAGTTCGCCGGCCAGGCCCGCATCGGCCGAGCGGTCGGCGAGCTCGTCGCGGAGACGATCTCCGGACAGCCATCGGGCGCGACGCCGATGCGGCACGATATCAGCGACCGGCTCCCCGTGAACCGTGAGGATGACCCGCTCCCCCGCCCTGACCGCATCGATGACATGGCCCGTTCGGTTACGCAGATCCCGCACTCCCACCTCCATGTGCGACAGCGTAGCACAACGGCAGTCTTTGTTTCGCTGCTGAGGAAACTGACCGCTGCTATTGACCGTGGTGGCCTGCCGGCAGGCTCACGATCACACTGCGTGTGGAACCGGCACCCCGACGGCGGGTCGACCGGGCTCGGCCCATCACCGATCAACGTAATGCGCTGGCGTGCAGCGTTTTGACGCCGACGTTGCTGAGGATTTGTCGGTGGGCGGGTGCAGTCTTGCCCCAACACCGACAGAAAGGGTGCGACATGTGCTGGCAATGCGACAACCCGCAGGGAACCATTCGCGACTATCTCCAGAACCTCCGGAAGATAGTCCGCGGCCACGGATGGGCGGTCCAATTCGTCGAAAGCGAGAAGCGGCCGTTCGCCTACACGATCGGCCTGCACGACAAGGGCTTGCCCGAATTGCTCATCACCGGTCTACCGCCGCAGACCTCCGCGCGGCTGCTCAACTCATGGCGCATCAGATCGTCGATGACGGCGTTGCACTGCTCCCGGCGATGCACATCGACTATCAGGATGAGTTTCTGCTCGAAGTGGTCCAGGTCGATAACCCCGATGTCCATCTGAAATTTGCGGTTGCCCTGTGCGGGCCTCAGATCCGGGCGTTGCAACTCGTCTGGACCGACGACCGTCGTCGCTGGCCGTGGGACCCAGACTGGGCGCACGGTCGGCGCCGCCAGCCGGTATTCGGCCGGCGCATGCCGCTCGCGGGATGAGTCGCGGGGGGACAGGTTGCAAGCATGCAGTCCAACACGGTATTACCCGGTTATACTCACGTAGTGAAGACGGCGATTTCGGTGCCCGATGAGACGTTCGAGCGGGTGACCCGCCGCGCCGCCAGCCTGGGGATGAGCCGGTCGGAGTTCTTCGCCCGAGCCGCCCAGCGGTACCTGGACGAGCTGGATGCCGAATCACTCACAGCTCAGATCGACACCGCGCTTGAGACCCTCGATCTGCCCGACGATGAGTATGAAGGTCCATTAGCTGTCGGGCGGGGCATCCTGGGCGCTACGGACGACTGGTGATCGAGCGTAATGCTCTCTACTGGGCCGATCTTGGAGATCCGTCTGGAAGCCGTCCGGCAAAGCGCAGGCCAGTACTGGTCGTGCAATCCGATCCTTACAACGCCAGTCGTCTGGCGACCGTGCTCGCGGCGGTCGTCACCTCCAACACGGCGCTGGCGGCGATGCCGGGCAACGTCTTTCTGCCAGCGGACGTAACGGGCCTTCCCCGCGACTCGGTGGTCAACGTCACCGCACTGGTCACACTCAACAAGACGGATCTGACCGATCGTGTCGGCCGTCTACCGCTGACCCTGGTTCAGGAAGTCGACCGCGGACTGCGGCGGGTTTTAGGGTTGTGAGGTGAGCAGCCTCTGCTCCACCCAGGCCCGGTCCACCCGCTCCTGTTCAAGACGCACACCCACAATCCGGTACGCCGGTTTTGGACCTTCAGATACGCAGAAAAAGAAACAGTTTGGTACCGAGCCAAATGGGGAGCCGCCAGAAAGATGGACACCGCAACGAAGGCCGCACCACATCGGCGGGATGAATGATCGGCACTAGCTCTTAGAGGTCCCACACCTGGTTCGGATCATCGAGCGCCGCTCGGACTTGGCTCAGGTCGCCTAAGTCCGCGAGCGGCGACGTGCGTGCAATATCCACGATGCCCCGTACAACGAGAGTGATCGTTTCCCCGTCCCCTTGATCCAGCGCGCTGTCGAGCCGCTTGAAGAGCTCCTCGAAGTTGACGCGACGCTCGACGAAGACCTGTTCGAAGTATTCCCGGAGGATGGCTTCAGCAGCCTTGATCCTTGCAACTTCGGTTTCTTCATAAGCGCCGAGCTTGGCTCTCTTGGTCTTTTCAACCTGATGGGTGACGACGCACTCACGTGCTGCTTGAACAAGGGTGCCGAGCGCGTCAAACCCAGTGGGCGCGGTGATCCCGCCAGATCGAGGCGTGACCACCTTCGCCTCGTGAATCCCTCCACGCTCAGCCATTGTCGTCCTCCGCCATCGACCGATACTTCACGGAGAGTGTTGCGCTTTGCTCCGTCAGATCACCCGAATCGTCGATGATCGGAGCCGCGGCCACGTCCCGAACAGCGATCACCAGACTCATCGCTCGCTGGAATCGCCCTGCATGGACTGGGGGATCAAAAGGTTCAGACTCCAGTTCGTCCAGCGCGACTATGGCCCGGTCTCTTAGCCCACCTAGTACCGAATTCAACTCCTCGGCGCGCGAATTGACGGCAGCCAGGCGAGCATCTAATTCATCCAGTTCTGCAATGGCAACCGCAATCTTCGCCTCGTCCTCTCGGGCCTTAGTCAGCTCCTTTGCGCCTTGCCCCTTCGTGACAAGACCCCCGACTAGCAATGCGGGACCCACGGTCACAAAATTCAGAGCCATACCTCCGAGAGCCACCCCACCGCCTCCAGCTGCAAGGGAACCACCTCCCAGCCATGCCAACAGTGCGTTCTCGGCCGCCACTCCCGACAGAGCTGAAATGGCCGTCCCCGTGCTAGCAGTCCCGACGGCACCAGCAAGTGTGCTCACGCCAACCCCGGTTCCGACAGAAGTCACGGCTGATCCGATAGCACCGCCCACCCAGGCGACTGCATCAACGTTCAGCCGGCCCAGTCCGGGGATCTGGTTGGCCTGTGCATCGACCCCCTCAACAAGCAGTCGCTCGCTCTCGCGGACCTGCTTCTCGTGGCGCACTAGAAATTCACGCATTCGTAGGACGACATCAACGAGCGCCTGCTGCTGTTCTCTGCCGAGTGCACCTAGCAGGTCATTAGTAAAAGCCACGTTGCGTTCGGACTGCGCCCGCCGCTCGTCATACTTAGCAACGGCCGCCTTCCGGCGCTCTGCCGCCTTCTTAAAGTCCAAGACACCGAGGCCTCCGAGGGTCGCTCCACCCCCGCCGGTGACCGCACCGACCGCGATTAGAACGGCCGGTATAAGAGGCAAGACCATGTTTCGTTCCCCTCATTGTGGCGCTGCTGCGCAAGCGCCTCCCCGCACGATGTTCCCTATTGTTGCGGATATACCCCGCGATTACAGGCGAAATGAACCGCGCAGAGCAGCCTCCTCGCGGCCCACGCCCAGTCGTCGATGTCGCCGACTTAAGGAACCGACCTCACCAACGGCGTGCGTTAGTTCCCCTTGTCCTGCACAGCAGCGGTTCGTGCGTAGTCCTCATCCCGAACTGCGGCTGTAACTGCGATAGACGGGCATGGATGTGTTGGCGAAGACCATCCGACATCACACCCCGGAAGTGCAGCAGCGCTCGAAGTACACCGTCTTCATGACCAGCCTGTTTTTTGTTGATGGAGTGCTCGCCATCGGCGACCATGTGGACGGCTTTGCGCAGTTCGACAATCCGATCGGTCCGAACTTGGTCCCTCTTGTTTGCGGCTTCCTCGACAGTGAGCCCCTCCTCCTCATCCCGCAACGCCCATCCGTAGTGGCAGTCAGCCCGCCGGAGCAGTGACAGGACTTCGTCGTGGTAAGGATTCGGCATAGTCGGCTCCCTCCTGAGGGTCTTCGGCCAAAAGAAATGACCCCCGGACCTGCGTCCGAGGGCCATTTCCAAAAGTAGCGGGGACAGGATTCGAACCTGCGACCTCTGGGTTATGAGCTGAAATATGTTGTGCTGCAACGTTTTTCGCGATTTCGTTAGTGCAGGTCACCGGTGGTTCGGGCTTTCAGAGGGTGTCACTGAGTCGCATGATTTTCATCTGTTTCGGAGAGTTTGGTGACCAAATCCGTGACCAATGCAATCGGTGCCCGATCCGCGGCTGCGGGCCTCCGAGGCGATACACGAGATCGACGATAACGGCCTAAAAAGCCCATTGCGCGCGAGCGCCTTCTTGTGAGCCAAACCGACGCGGCAAAGACCTGGCGTCCTGGAATTTCATTTTTTGAAATTTCACTCACAACACGGCCGGCCCAACGTCCTGCGCACCCGGACGTACCTACACGCCTTCGGCAGGTCGGGTAGCCGCGGTACCCGTTCGGGTTAATGAACCGTTCCGTTGGCAGCGGAATGGCGATTTTTCCCGAACGCGTTGGGCCGTTCATTAATGAACACCTAGCCGGACTCGAGCTCGGGTTTTGGACTAAAAACCCGGAACTTGACCGCCTGAGCACGGCGTCTCACGGTGAGACAACCGGGGGCAGGTTCACCATGCGAACACCTGCGCGTTCGGGAAAGTAGGTTGTTCCGCAGCCAGCGGAACGTGTATATTTCCCGAACGGAGGGATCATGACAACGTCCACAACTATGCCGCCGAGCTCGGAATCCGAGCTCGTGACCGAGTGCACCGCCTTGTTGCGGAATCGGCTGCCCACTGATTGGCGACTGGACGTCCAGCGCCCGATTACAGGAGTGGCTGAGGCTAGCATCGACGCGGTACTGGCGATTACCGCACCATCGGGCGAGCAGGTTCGATTCCTGGTGGAGGCGAGACGCCTGCTGGGAAACCGCGACCTTCCCCGGGTCTCTGAGCAGCTGCGCGGGGCCGCAGATCGCGAGCTCATCGACACCAGGACCATGGTTATGTCGCGGTACCTTGCGCCGCCCGTTCGCGCGCGGTTATCCGATGAGAACCTCGATTTTATTGACGTCACCGGAAATATCCTGGTGAAGTCCTCTCGCCCCGCGCTGTATGTGCGTGACCAGGGTGCCGACAAGGATCCTTGGCGAACAGCAGGGCGACCACGAGGATCTCTGAAAGGAGAACCAGCGGCTCGTGTGGTTCGAGCCCTGATCGCCGGGGGCGGTCCTTGGTCGGCACGCGCCCTTGTTGACGCCTGCGGCGCCTCTACCGGGGCCACATACCGAGTCCTTGAATTCCTCCAAGAAGAAGGGCTGGTGGAGAAGGTGGGCACGAACTACGAGCTGCTGGACTGGCCTAGCCTTCTGCGGCAATGGAGTCGTGACTACAGCTTCGTTCGCACCAACAGGACGTCGAGTTACATCGAACCGCGCGGTCTTGACGCCCTGCAGAGTAAGGCCGCCAAGTCTGAATACTCGAGATACGCGGTCACCGGCACCCTGGCGGCGGCGCTGTGGGCTCCTCAATACGCTGACGCCCGCACGGCCATGGTCTACGTCGACGACGCGGCACGCGCGGCGCAGGAGTGGAGCCTGCGCCCTGCCGAGAAAGGTGCGAATGTGATTCTTGCTGAACCAAAGTACGACGTGGTCTTCAGCGGCACGACCAAGAACGACGCCGGCGCTACCGTCGTCGCTGTGGAGCAGGCCGCTGTCGACCTGCTGAGCGGGCCGGGTCGAAATCCTTCCGAAGGCGAGGCACTCATTTCGTGGATGGAAAGCAACGAAAGTGCCTGGCGCCGTGGATGATCTGCTCGTCGCTGCCCGGTCAGCCCTCTTGGACGCCCTCGAAGCTCTGCGTGAACAACGGGATTCCGTCGTAGTGGTCGGCGCTCAGGCCGTTTATCTGCACAGCGGGCGAGCAGATGTTGCCATCGCCGAGGCCACGAAGGATAGCGACCTCGCGGTCGACCCGCGGGTGCTGCCGGGAGAGCCACTCCTTGAGGAGGCGATGAAGCGGGCCGGGTTCTACCCGAATGCCAACGGGCAACCGGGGGCGTGGCTCACCCCGTCCGGAATTCCGGTCGATCTGATGGTTCCCGCCGCCTTGTCCCCGCGCGGGGATCGCGGCGGCCGAATCCCTCCACATTCCAAGAACGCAACCCGACGGACCGTCGGGTTGGAAGCGGCGGTCGTCGACCATGAGTTCCACACGATTTCCGCACTCGATCCGAGCGACACCAGAACTTTCGACGCCCGGGTGGCCGGCCCCGCTGCACTGTTGATCGCGAAAATCCACAAAATCCACGAACGCCTCAACGAGCGGGATCGCTCTCGCCTCAACGATAAGGACGCCCACGACATCTACCGTCTCCTTAAGGCGACAACTGACACAGCAATAATCGCCTCGGCGTTTCAGCGCTTACTCGCCGACCCGGTGTCTCAGAGAGTGACAACTCAGGCACTCGAGTGGATGCCGGAAATGTTCGCCAACGGGCCAGACGCCATCGGATCCGTCATGGCGGGTCGCGCCGGGGAGGGGATCCGGGATCCCGCACTAGTGGCCGCC
>VERS01000667.1 GCA_018882545.1 Mycobacterium sp. | reverse complement strand
CAGCGGCAGGGTGCGCACCAGCACGGTGGCGCCGCCGGCGTCGATCTCCAGCCGCATACCCGGCCCTCCGGCCACCGAGGAGCCGACGTGTTCGGCCAGTTCGCCGGCCTCGAAGGGGTCGGAGATCAGCGGCCGGGTGACGGCCGCCAGGTTGTGGCCCTCCAATTCCGCGGTCAGCCCCATCCGGTGGTAGGCCGACAGCGCGTTGGGGCTGGCGTAGCCGACCATCCCGTCGACGTCGAGGCGGATGAAGCCGTCCCCCACCCGGGGGCTGGAGTGTGAGATGGCCTGGTCGCCGGTGTTGGGAAAGGTGCCATCAGCGACCATCTCCAAAAGCTTTGCCGCACAATCTAAGTAGGCCTCCTCCAGCCGCGAGGACGTGGGCCGTCCGTCGCGGGCGGTCTGGTGGGTCAGCCATCCGACCGCCTCGCCGCGGTAGCGCACCGGCACCGCCCCGGGTAGCGCCGGGGCGACGGTGCCGACCGCGTCGGCGACCAGCAGGGTGGCGGCGGTGTTGGGCCGGCACTGGGCGACGCAGACCAGCGCGCCGTCCTCCCGGGGCACCCACATCAGGAAGTCGCCGAAGGACAGGTCGGCCAGCAGCTGCCACTCGCCGACCACGGCATGCAGATGATCCACGGCTCCGCCGGGCAGGACGGTGTGCTCGGCGAGGAGGTCACCGAGAGTGGACATCAGCCCCGCGAGCCATTCGGATTCAGTCGATGACGGCGATCAGGTGGCCGGCCTGGATGACGTCGCCCACGGCCACATTGACCTCGGTGATGGTGCCGGCGACTTCGGCCAGCACCGGGATCTCCATTTTCATCGATTCCAGCAGCACCAGGGTGTCGCCGGGGCCGATCCGGTCGCCCGCGCTGACCACGACCTCCAGCACACTGGCCACGATCTCGGCGCGCACATCCTCGGCCATACCCCTATCGAACCACAACACCTGCTGGCCGGGCGGGATAGCGGCCGTGCGACACTGGAGTCAACGACGGGGCAATTTTCTAGGAGGAATCCCGATGGCGAAGCGTGGGCGCAAGAAGCGCGACCGCAAGCACAGCAAGGCCAATCACGGCAGGCGGCCCAACGCCTGACGGGCCGAGTGCGAACACCCGGGTTAGATCGGGTTCGGCCGCCTCAGAACGCGCTCAGAACTCGCGCCGGATGATGGTGGTGCGGCTGATCTGAATGCGGACCCGCTCCACCAGGTAGGACGGCGCCTTCTCGCTGCACTTGGTGGCGATCAGCCGTTTGATCCGCTCCTCCACGCCGTAGTGGCGCAGGCAGGCGGGGCAGTGGTCGAGGTGGTGCCGCAGCCGCTCCCGCTCGGCGTCGTCGACCTCGCCGTCGAGCAGCGCCCACACCTCCCGGATGACCATCGCGCAGTCGGTGTGGCCGGGGTCCGGATCCGTCATGGCCTGGCCTCTCTGTCTGCGGCGGTGTCGGCACCCTCACCGGCACCGCCGTCGGCGCCCGCCGCGACCCGGCCGCGCAGCAACCCGCGGTCCCGGGCGACGTCGGTGAGCAGCCCGCGCAACTGGCGCCGGCCCCGGTGCAGCCGGGACATCACCGTCCCGATGGGTGTCTGCATGACCTCGGCGATCTCCTTGTAGGGCAGGCCCTCGACGTCCGCTAGGTACACCGCGAGCCGGAACTCTTCTGGTAACGCCTGCAGGGCCTCTTTGATTTCACTGTCCGGGAGATTTTCCAGCGCCTCGACCTCCGCGGAGCGCAATCCGGTCGAGGTGTGCTCGGCGTTGGCGGCCAGCTGCCAGTCGGTGATCTCCTCGGTCGGGTACTCCGCGGGCTGGCGCTGCTTCTTGCGGTAGCTGTTGATGTAGGTGTTGGTCAGGATCCGATAGAGCCAGGCTTTGAGGTTGGTGCCGTCCTGGAAGGAGCGGAAGGCCGAATACGCCTTGACCA
>VERS01000666.1 GCA_018882545.1 Mycobacterium sp. | reverse complement strand
GTTCCTCTACAACGCGGTGCGGCCGCGCAACGTGATGCCGGTGCACGGCTACTGGCGGCAGTTGCGCGCGAATGCCAAACTGGCCATCCGGACCGGGGTTCCCGAGGAGTGTGTGGTGCTGGCCGAGAACGGGGTCAGCGTGGATCTGACGGCGGGCAAGGCGCGCGTCGCCGGTGCGGTGCCGGTGGGCAAGATGTTCATCGACGGTCTGGTCAGCGGGGATGTCGGCGACGCGACGCTGGGGGAGCGGCTGATCCTGGGATCCGGCTTCGTGGCGGTGACCGTGGTCATGCATCGCGGCACCAGCCGCGTTGCCGCGCCGCCGCATCTGCATTCACGTGGCTTCTCCGAGGATCCCAAGGCGTTGGAGCCGGCCCTTCGCAAGGTGGAGCAGGAGTTGGAAACCCTCGCCGCCGAACGGGTCACCGACCCGGTGCGAATTGCCCAGGCGGTGCGGCGCGCGGTCGGCAAATGGGTCGGGGAGACCTACCGCCGGCAGCCGATGATCGTGCCGACGGTGCTGGAAATCTAGCGCTTGTTGACGAAACCGGCGTCCACCGGCAGCGCCACCCCGGTGATGTAGCGGGCGGCATCGGAGACCAGCCACAGCACAGCGTTGGCGACATCCTCGGCGGCCAGGGTTGCCACCGGCAGCGCGTTGGACATGTCCGGGCCGCCTGCCTGCTGTTGTGCGATGCCGTCCAGCCAGGACCGGGTGAACTCGTTGTCGATCATCGGGGTGTCCACCCCGGCGGGGTGCACCGAGTTGACCCGGATGCTGTACTGGGCAAGGAAATTGGCATAGGCCCGCATCAGGCCGACGATCCCGTGTTTGGCGGCGGTGTAGCCCAGGGATCCCGCGATCGGTGCGCCGATGCCCACCAGCCCGGCCACCGAACTGGTCAGGACGATGGACCCCCCGTCACCCTGCCTGATCAACGGCCCGATCGCCACGTCGACGGTGTGGTACACCCCGGTCAGGTTCACGTCGATGACGTCCTGCCAGGCCTGCTCGCCCATCATCGGCGCGATCCCGGCGTTGGCGATCACGATGTCCAGTCGGCCCAGTTCGCTGATTCCCTCCTGCAGAGCGGTTTTCAGTGCGGCGCGGTCGCGCACGTCGGCGTGGCGGGCGACGATGCGCGAACCGATATCGGCGACCTGACCGACGGTGGTCTGGAGGTCCTCCGGCGTCGCCAGCGGGTAGGGCACGCTGGCGATCTGCTCGCACAGGTCCACGGCGATGATGTCGGCGCCGGCCGCCGCCAGGGTGAGCGCGTGCGCGCGGCCCTGCCCGCGGGCCGCCCCGGTGACGAATGCGACCTTGCCCTCCAGTGCGCCAACTGAAAAGCGTTCGCCATCGCTGAACAGGTGATCGAACTGCGACCCGTCAGCGTTGAAGCTGTCCTCGAGGTTGAAGATTTTTTTGAACACACCCTGAACGGTGCGAATGTTGCCGCCGATGGCGATCTTGCCGCCGAGCTGGCTGCGCAGCCAGGGCGCTGCCGACAGGTGGTCGGCGTGGGCATGCGTCTCGAGAATCCAGGCGACGTTCAAGCGCTGCTCGCGCACGAAATCAACCACCTTCTGCGCGCTTGCCGTTCGCGTGCGCCCCGATTTCGGATCGTAATCGTGGAATTCCACGATCTTCACTGCCTCGCCCAGCCCTTCGCGTACACCCGCATCGAGGGCGTCCTGCGGAAACTCGATCAGTCGTTTGTTGCGGTCCACATCATGAATTCGCCTCGGTACCTCACTAAATCCCGCTTCAAACTGGCGGTGGAATGTCCAACTAAGCTTTTTTACACCGGCAAACCATCAATCTACCGTGACTCCAAGCAAGCAGATAGTTTTTTGCATATGCTGGCAGAAGGAGGGTATCAAGTTGGCGAGTTGGCCAAATGCCAGTATCCGCAAGGAATTGAGACTGTCTT
>VERS01000062.1 GCA_018882545.1 Mycobacterium sp. | reverse complement strand
CGCAACCCGTTGCTCACCGAGGCGATGACCCGGGCCTACGTCGTCGCCGACGCCTCGGCAGCCGGTGAGGTCGACCACGTCGAGAAGATCATCGACAGCATGTTCGCCCGGGCAATGAGTGACGGCGATCCCACCGAGGACCAGTACCGCATCGCCCGGGTGATCTCCGATGTGTGGCTGTCCAACCTGCTGGCGTGGCTGACCCGGCGGGCCTCGGCCAACGATGTGAGCAAGCGGCTCGATCTGGCCGTTCGACTGCTCATCGGCGACGAACAGCGCACCCGGTAACCCGACGCCGCCGGCGAGCCTAGTCTTGACACCGTGACGAGTGTCGATCTCAACGCCGACCTCGCCGAGGGCTTCGGGGTGTGGGCTCTCGGCGACGACGCGGCCATGCTCGACATCGTCACCAGCGCCAACCTGGCGTGTGGCTTTCATGCCGGCAATCCGGTCGGGCTGGCACGGACCTGCCGGGCGGCCGCAGAGCGAGGAGTGCGGATCGGCGCACAGGTGGGCTACTTCGATCTCGCCGGTTTCGGCCGCCGTCAGATCGACGTCGCCCCGGCTGAGTTGACCGCCGACGTGATCTATCAGATCGGTGCGCTGCAGGCGTTGGCCCGTGCTGCCGGATCCACACTCGGCTACGTCAAACCCCATGGTGCGCTCTACAACACCATCGTCACCCACCGCGAGCAGGCCCGCGCCGTCGCCGAGGCGGTCCGGGCGGCCGGCCCGGACCTGCCGGTTCTCGGACTGGCCGGGTCGGTGTTCTTCGAGGAGGCCCGACGGCTCGGGTTGCGCACGGTGTCGGAAGTCTTCGCTGACCGGGCTTACCGTCCGGATGGGACGCTGTTGCCGCGCAGCGAGACCGGCGCCGTTCTCACTGATCCCGAGCAGATAGCACTTCGGGTGCTCACCATGGTGGAGTCCGCAACCGTCACCGCCGTCGACGGCTCTGTCGTTCCCGTCGAAGTGGAATCGGTTTGCGTCCATGGTGATTCACCGGGGTCGGTCGGGGTCGCGACGGCTGTTCGCGACCGGTTGCGCACCGGCGGCGTGGTATTGGCGGCATTCGTCTGATGCGGCTGAAGTTCGGCCGCCCCGACATCCACCGCTATCGGAAGTATTTCGACGTACCGGATGCAACGGCCGGGACCGCTGTCAGCGTTGTGTGGATGGGTGTGTCGACACTGCTTGTCGACGACGGGAGCTCGGCAATCCTGACCGACGGATTCTTCTCCCGGCCCGGTCTTGTCGATGTGGTCGGGGGCAGGCTGACTCCGTCGGCGGAGCGGATCGAGGGTGCTCTGCTCCGGGCGGGTATCCGCCGGCTGGAAGCAGTGCTGCCAGTCCACACCCACTACGATCATGCGCTGGACAGCGCGGTTGTCGCCGAACGTACCGGAGCGACCCTCGTCGGTGGCCAGTCGTCGGCCAATATCGGCCGAGGGCAAGGGCTTCCCGAGGACCGCATCGTTGTGGCCACACCCGGATCGGCCCTGGAACTGGGTGCCTTCGAGGTGACTCTGGTGGCCTCCCGGCACTGCCCACCAGACCGCTACCCCGGTTTCATCACCGCCCCGGTCGTGCCGCCGGCCAAGACATCGGCATACCGGTGCGGAGAGGCATGGTCGACCTTGGTCATGCACCGCCCGAGCGGCCGCCGCGTGCTGATCCAGGGCAGCGCGGGATTTGCTCCGGGGGCGCTGGCGGGCCGGCGCGCCGAGGTGGCCTACCTCGGGGTCGGCCAACTGGGGGTCCAGCCCGAGCTGTACATCAGGCAGTACTGGAATGAGACGGTGCGGGCCGTGGGCGCCAGACGGGTGGTGCTCATCCACTGGGATGACTTCTTCAGGCCGCTGACCGCCCCGGTGCGGGCGCTGCCCTACGCCGGCGACGACCTCGACGTCACCATGAGGGTTCTGACCGCCCTGGCCGAACGCGACGGGGTGGCCCTGCATCTGCCGTCAATGTGGCAGCGCGCCGACCCGTGGGACGGAGTCTGATCCCCTCGCGAACAGACACAAAGTTCCCCAGACACGCCGAAGGTTGGGGACTTTTGTGTCTGCCCGGCGGTTGAGTGCCCGGCGGTTGAGTGCCCGGCGGTTGAGTGCCCAGCGGTTGAGTGCCCAGCGGTTGAGTGCCCAGCGGTTGAGTGCCCGGCGGTCAACGCCGCTGACGCGCGACCTCGGCCAGCACCACGCCGGCCGCCACCGCGGCGTTGAGGGACTCCGCCGGCCCGGCCATCGGAATCGACACCACTGCCTGGCAGTTCTGCCGCACCAGCCGGGAGAGCCCCTTGCCCTCCGAACCGACCACCACGACCAGCGGTCCGGATGCGTCGAGCCGATCCAGCGGGGTGTCGCCTTGCGCATCCAGACCCACCACCTGCAAGCCCGCGTCGGCCCATTCCTTGAGCGTCCGGGTGAGGTTGGTGGCCCGGGCGACCGGCACCCGGGCGGCCGCCCCGGCACTGGTCCGCCAGGCCACCGCCGTCACCGAGGCCGATCTGCGCTGCGGAATCAGCACACCGTGGCCGGCGAAGGCGGCCACCGAGCGGATGATCGCGCCGAGGTTGCGCGGGTCGGAGATGTTGTCCAGCGCCACCAGTAAAGCGGGCTGCACATCGCTGGTCGCCGCGGCCAGCAGATCGTCGGGGTGAACGTAGGCATACGGCGGCACCTGCAGCGCAATACCCTGATGCAATCCGTTCGAGCTCATCCGGTCCAGGTCGCTGCGCGGCACCTCCAGGATCGGGATGCCCCGGTCGGCCGCGGTCGTCACCGACTCGGTCAGCCGTTCGTCAGCCTCGGTGCCCAGCACCACATACAGCGCGGAGGCCGGTGCGTGGGCTCGCAGGCATTCCAGGACCGGATTGCGGCCCAGCACCATCTCGGTCTCGTCGGCCGGCTTGCCGGCCGGTCGGCCGGCCGCCTTGCGAGCTTTCGCCGCGGCTTTGCGCGCTGCCGGGTGACCGGGCCGCAGATGTGCGGGCGGGGTGGCGCCCCGGCCTTCCAGACCGCGTCGCCGGACCCCGCCGGAGCCCACCTTGGGACTCTTCTTGGGGCCCTCCTTGCGGACCGCGCCGCGACGCCTGGAGTTTCCCGCCATCAGGTGGTGTATCCGTCGAGCAGTGCCCACTGCGGACCGTCTGCGGTATCGGTCACGTCCACACCCGCCTTCTTGAGTCGGTCCCGAATCTCGTCGGCGGCGGCCCAGTCGCGGCGTCCGCGGGCCTCGTCACGGCGCTGCAACTCCGCGTCGACGAGCACCCCGACCGCAGCCAACGCGGCGGCCGTCTCATCCCGGGTCTCCCAGCGCTCATCGAGGGGATCACAACCCAGAATTGCTGTCATCGAACGTATTTCGCAGGCCCTTGCCAGCGCGGTATCGTGATCGCCGGCCTCCAGGGCGCGGTTGCCGTCGGCACGCGCGGCGTGTATCTCGGCCAGTGCGGCGGGCACCGCGAGGTCGTCATCCATGGCGGCGGCGAACCGCTCGGTCCAGACGCTCGGCGTCACCGCGCCGACCCGGGTGCGCACCCGGTGCAGGAAATCCTCGATCCCCGAATAGGCCCGGGCGGCATCCTGCAGAGCGACCTCGGTGAACTCCAACATCGACCGGTAGTGCGCACTGCCCAGGTAGTAGCGCAGTTCGGCCGGTCGGACGCGTTGCAGCACAGCCGGAATCGCCAGGACGTTGCCCAGTGACTTGCTCATCTTCTCCCCGCCCATGGTCACCCAACCGTTGTGTAACCAGAAGTTGGCGAAGCCGTCGCCGGCGGCGCGCGCCTGGGCGATCTCGTTCTCGTGGTGGGGAAAGACCAGATCCATTCCGCCGCAGTGAATATCGAACTCCGTGCCGAGATACTCGTGGGCCATCGCCACACATTCCGAATGCCAGCCGGGGCGACCGCGGCCCCAGGGCGTCGGCCAGGACGGCTCGCCCGGCTTGGCGCCCTTCCACAGGGTGAAGTCCCGCTCGTCGCGTTTGCCCGCGGCCAGGCTCTCCCCCTGGTGTACATCGTCGATCCGGTGCCCGGAGAGCTGTCCGTACTCGGGGAAGCTGAGGACGGCGAAGTAGACATCAGCATCGCCGTCCAGGACAGAGGGGTAGGCGTGGCCTCTGGCGATGAGACGCTCGATCAGCTCGACGATCTGGGTAATGTGCCCGGTCGCCCGCGGTTCGGCGGACGGCGGCAGTACCCCCAGCGCGTCGTAGGCGGCGGTGAACGCGCGCTCGTGGGTGGCCGCCCACTCCCACCACGGCCGGCCGGCGTCGGCGGCTTTGGCGAGGATCTTGTCGTCGATGTCGGTGACGTTCCGGATGAACGCGACGTCCAGGCCCTTGGCCATCAGCCAGCGTCGTAGCACGTCGAAGGCCACCCCGCTGCGGACGTGTCCGATGTGCGGCAACCCCTGGACTGTTGCCCCGCACAGGTAGATCGACACCCGGCCCGGGTGCAGCGGCACGAAGTCGCGCACTGCACCGGAGAGGGTGTCGTGCAGCCGAAGGCCGAGGGAGGTCACGACGTGGCAGCTTACCGGTCGGCCTGCAGCACCAGAGCCGTCGCGATTGCGGCCATTCCCTCGCCGCGACCGGTCAAACCGAGCCCGTCGGTGGTGGTGGCCGACACCGAGACCGGCGCGCCGAGGAGGTCGGAGAGCACCCGCTGGGCTTCGTCGCGGCGCGGCCCGATCTTCGGCAGGTTGGCGATCACCTGGACGGCGGCGTTGCCGATGCTGAATCCGGCGCTGGTGAGCAGACCCCGGACGTGGACCAACATCGCGGCGCCGCTGGCGTCACGCCACTGGGCCCGGTCGACGCCGAATACCTGGCCCAGATCCCCGAGTCCAGCCGCCGAGAGCAGCGCGTCGCACAGCGCGTGCGCGGCGACATCGCCGTCGGAGTGGCCGGAGCAGCCGTCCGCCCCGTCGAACCGCAGCCCGAGCAGCCAACAGGGCCGGCCCGGTTCGATGGGATGGACATCGGTGCCGACCCCGACCCTGGGCAGGTTCACGACTCCAGCACCGCCTGGGCCAGGCGCAGATCCAGGGCGGTGGTGATCTTGAACGCCAACGGGTCGCCCTCCACCGTGTGCACCGGCGTGCCCAGACGTTCCACCAGGGAAGCGTCATCGGTGGCGGCGAAGGATCCGGGCTGCTGGTAGGCACGTCGCAGCAGCACTGTCTCGAAGCCCTGCGGGGTCTGCACCGCGCGCAGGCCGGCCCGCTCGGGGGTGCCCAGCACCATCCCGTTGGCGTCGACGGCCTTGATGGTGTCGGTGACCGGCAGTACCGGGATGACGGCACGCATCCCGCCGCGCAGTGCGGCGACCACCCGCCCAATCTGCTCCACCGGGGTCAGTGGCCGGGCGGCGTCGTGAACGAGGACGTAGCGCGGATCACCCACGGAGTCCAGCGCCGCCCGGACGGAGTCGAAGCGTTCGGCACCTCCGCAGACGACGAGGGCGCGCTCCCCGAGAAGCCCGACCGTCCGGTCGATCCGATCGGCGGACACCGCGACCACGACGCGGTCGACGACTCCGGAGGCGAGCAGGCCGTCGACGGCCCATTCCAGGATCGTCCGGCCGGCCAGGTCGACGAAGGCTTTCGCAAGACCGGCGCCCAACCGCTGACCGACTCCGGCCGCCGGCACCACCGCGACCGTATCGGACACGCTCGGGGACTGGATCAGGAGGCGGCGGCCAGAACCTCGTCGAGGATGGACGAGGCCTTCACATCGTCGGTGTTCTCGGCCAGCGCCAGTTCGCCCACCAGAATCTGGCGGGCTTTGGCCAGCATGCGCTTCTCGCCGGCGGACAGACCGCGTTCCTGGTCGCGGCGCCACAGGTCCCTGACGACTTCGGCGACCTTGTTGACGTCGCCGGAGGCGAGCTTCTCGAGGTTGGCCTTGTAACGGCGCGACCAGTTGGTGGGCTCCTCGGTGTGCGGAGCGCGCAACACCTGGAAGACCTTGTCCAGACCCTCCTGGCCGACTACGTCGCGGACGCCGACGTATTCGGCGTTGTCCGCGGGCACTCGAACGGTCAGATCACCCTGAGCGACCTTCAGGACGAGATACTCCTTTTGTTCGCCCTTGATGGTCCGGGTTTCGATCGCTTCGATTAACGCAGCACCGTGGTGTGGATAGACGACGGTGTCTCCGACCTTGAAAATCATCAGATGCGAGCCCCTTTCACGACCTAATGCTAGCACGGGGTCTCCTCGGGTGCGGAACAACGGTGCAGGTCAGGGGCACCACACCTCAGGGCAGGGGGTTGACAACAGGGGAAATGTCTGTATCGAGCGGCACCTAACCGGCGCGGGCGCCGACGTCGAAGGCCCCGCCGACGGGCAGTTGAGTGCGGTTGGCTACCGCGGGACGGCACGACCCACTACTGTGCACATACGAACTGCTGTGCCCAGCTGGACCGCTGCGCACAGTCGAACCGCGGCGACTTCGCACTTCCGCAGGCCGACCGCATGGCCGAGCAGGAGGCTGCTGTGATCCGCTTCTCGAACCGCCTCTTCGCCGCATCCGCGGGCCTGGCGGCCTGCGGCCTGGTAATCACCGGCTGCAGCGCCGGTCAGATCTCGCAGACCTCGTCCCAGGTGGCCGCCGTCAACGGCACCAGCGCCACCACGCAGAACATCGTCCTGCGCAACGTCCACCTGCAGGCCACCCAGACCAGCGGCTTCCTGCAGCCTGGCCAGGCGGTGCCGCTGGTGTTCGTCGCGGCCAACAACTCCCCCGACATCGACGACAAGCTGGTCAGCATCACCTCCGACGTCGGCACCGTGGCGCTCAGCGGCAACATGGCCGTCCCGGCCGGCCGCGCGCTGGTGGTCGTACCTGACGGCGAAGCACAACCGATGGGCAGCGCGACGCCCGCGACGGCTGCGGTGACGCTCACCGAGCCGATCACCAACGGCCTGCTGTACACGTTCAACTTCAACTTCGAGAAGAACGGGAAAACCTCCGTCGCGGTGCCGATCTCGGCCGGCGAGGGCGCCCGCGACTGAAGCCCGTCCCCGCCTCGACGAATCTGTCCTAGCCGGGGGCTAACGTCTGGCGCGTGTCCAAGGTTCGCACGCAGTATCGATGCTCGGAATGCCGTCATATGGCCGTCAAATGGTGCGGACGCTGCCCGGAGTGCGGGACGTGGGGAACCGTCGACGAGGTGGCGGCAGTGGGCGCCGGCGGCGGGTATCGGCAGCCCGGTGTGCCGCCGCCGACCCCGGCGGTCCCGATCACTGCGATAGACCCGGCCCGGACCAAACACCACCCCACCGGTGTGAGCGAACTCGACCGGGTCCTCGGCGGCGGGGTGGTTCCCGGTTCGGTGACCCTGCTGGCCGGAGATCCCGGTGTCGGCAAGTCGACTTTGCTTCTCGAGGTGGCCCACCGCTGGGCACAGCGCGGCCGCCGGGCCCTCTACGTCTCCGGGGAGGAGTCCACCGGTCAGATCCGAATGCGGGCCGAGCGCACCGGCTGCGCCCACGACGAGGTGTTCCTTGCAGCGGAATCCCAGGTGGAGGCGGTCCTGGGGCATATCGACGCGGTGGTCCCCGATCTGGTGATCGTCGACTCGGTCCAGACCATGACCGCAGCGCACACCGACGGCGTGGGCGGCGGCGTCACTCAGGTACGGGCGGTCACCGCGGCGCTGACGGCGGCCGCCAAATCAACGGGTGTGGCAGTGGTGCTGGTCGGGCATGTCACCAAGGACGGCGCAATCGCCGGACCCCGATCGCTGGAACACCTCGTTGATGTGGTGCTGCACTTCGAAGGTGACCGCAACACTGCCCTGCGGATGGTGCGCGGGGTCAAGAACAGGTTCGGTGCCGCCGACGAAGTCGGGTGTTTCCTGATGCAGGACGGCGGAATCCAGGGTGTAGCCGATCCCTCCGGACTGTTCTTGGACCAGCGGGACACTCCGGTGCCAGGAACGGCGATCACCGTGACCCTCGATGGCCAGCGTCCCTTGATCGGGGAGATTCAGGCGCTGTTGACCTCTCCCGACCACGACCGGGCGCCGCGCCGGATCGTGGTCAGCGGGATGGACCAGTCCCGAGTCGCAATGATCACCGCCGTGCTGCACAAGCGGGCTTCGGTGCCGGTCGGCATGCTTGACATCTACCTGTCCACCGTGGGTGGTATGCGCCTTACCGACCCATCCTGCGATCTGGCGGTGGCGGTCGCGATGGCCTCCGCGGTGGTTGGTCGCCCGCTGCCCTCGACCCTGGTGGTCTTCGGTGAAGTCGGGCTAGCGGGGGATCTGCGCCGAGTGGCCGGGATGGACCGCCGCCTGGGCGAGGCGGCGCGACTGGGCTTTACGACCGCAGTGGTGCCGGCGGGGTGTGCACCGCCCCCGCC
>VERS01000665.1 GCA_018882545.1 Mycobacterium sp. | reverse complement strand
GCTGGTGGTCTTGGTGAACTCGTCGATGTTGGCCCGGGTGCCCGGGCCGGCCGACACCGACGCCACCGACGCCACGATCTCGGCGTAGGGCACTCCGCCCTGGTCGGCGAGTGCGCGGGACACCGCGTGGACGATCGGGATAGTCGCCTGACCGCCGCAGGTGACCATGTTGACGTTGGGGGCCTGGAGATGGGCCTTGAGATTGGCCGGTGGCACCACACCCGGCCCGACCGCGGCCGGCGTGAGGTCGATCGCGGTGATGCCGGCCTCGGCATAACGCGGTGCAGCCGCTTTGTGGACGTAGGCCGAGGTGGCCTCGAAGACCAGGTCGGGCTTGTCGGGTTGGGCCAGCAGCCAGTCCACCCCCTCGTGACTGGTCTCCAGGCCTAGTTTGGCGGCCCGGGCCAAACCCTCACTGGCGGGGTCGATTCCGATCATCCAGCGCGGCTCCAGCCAGTCCGAACGCAGCAGCTTGTAGAGCAGATCGGTGCTGATGTTGCCCGAGCCGACGATGGCGACTGACTTCTTGGCCATTGATCTCCTCAAGGCTCCTACACGAAGGACAGCCGGACCGAACCCAGTCCGGCGAAGTCGGCGACGAAGGCATCCCCCGGACGCACGTCGATGGCACGGGTGCAGGATCCCGGCAGCACGATGTCGCCCGCCTTCAGCCGCACCCCGAAGTCGTCGACTTTGCGCGCCAGCCAGGCCACCGCGGTGACCGGGTTGCCCAGCACCGCGTCGCTGCGGCCCTCGGCGACGACCTCGCCGTTGCGGGTCAGCACCGCGTCGATGTTTTTGATGTCGATGTCTTTGGGCGACACCCGTTCGGTACCGAGCACATAACCGGCCGAGGAGGCGTTGTCGGCGATGGTGTCGCACAGCGCGATCTTCCAGTCCTTGATCCGCGAGTCGATCAGTTCGATTGCCGGGGCGAAGGCTGCCGTCGCGGCCAGGACGTCATCCTCGGTGCAGCCGGCGCCGGGCAGGTCGTCGGCCAGGATGAAACCCACCTCCACCTCCACCCGCGGGTAGAGGTACCGCGCCGCCTGCACCGGTGTGTCCTGGAAAACCTCCATGTCAGCGAGGAGGTGACCGTAATCGGGCTCGTCGACGCCCATCATGTCCTGCATGGCCTTGGAGGACAGCCCCACCTTGTGGCCGACGACGCCGGCTCCTTCGGCGACTCGCTGCCGGATGTTGATCAGTTGGATCTCGTAGGCGTCGACAACGTCGATCCCGGGATGGGCCGCGCTCAGCGGCAGCATCGGGACCCGGGTCCGCTCCGCCTCGGCGAGGTCCGCGGCGAGGCCGGCACGGGTGTCGCTGCTGAGCATTCCCGCAGATCCCCTCGTCGATGTGGGCGCAGACGGCTAGCGCCCGCACGGGGCAATTCTATAACGTGTTCTAGTATGACAGTCCAGGAGTTCGACGTCGTTGTCGTCGGGAGCGGTGCGGCCGGCATGGTCGCCGCGCTCACCGCCGCCCATCAGGGCCTATCGGCGGTTGTTCTGGAGAAGGCTGCGCACTTCGGTGGGTCGACGGCCCGCTCCGGTGGCGGGGTGTGGATCCCCAACAACGAGATCCTCAAGCGTGACGGCGTCACCGACACCGCCCAAGCCGCCCGAACCTACCTGCACACGATCGTCGGCGACGTGGTCGCGCCGGAGAGGATCGATACCTATCTTCAGCGCGGACCGGAGATGCTGTCCTTCGTCCTGCGACACACACCGCTGAAGATGTGTTGGGTTCCGGGCTACTCCGACTACTACCCCGAACAGCCCGGCGGGCGCCCGGCCGGTCGTTCCATCGAACCGGAGCCCTTCGACGCCAAACTGCTGGGCCCGGACCTGCCGGGGCTGTAACCGGCCTACGGCAAGGTGCCGCTCAACGTCGTGGTCATGCAGCAGGACTACGTGCGCCTCAATCAGATGAAGCG
>VERS01000061.1 GCA_018882545.1 Mycobacterium sp. | reverse complement strand
GGCGCCGGTGCGACGGTTAGCCCCGGCGCGCTCCGGGCGGGTGGTATCCGAGCCCCGGTCGGCTGCGGGAACCCGGCTGGTGCGGGTGGTCGCCCCGGCGGTGGGCGCCTCGTCCGCGGCTTCCGCAGCGGCGTCGGCGACCCGGGCGGCATCGAAAGCGGCCGGCGCTTCGGGTTCGCGCAAGGCGGGGGCTTGCACGGCGACCGCGGGGATCTCCGCGGTCGGGAGGCCGCCGCTGGGTGCGGGAACCGCTGCGGGGCCAGCGATCTGCTCGACGGCGGTCGCCGCGGTCACCGCGGCGGCCGAACTCTTGTTGTCGTTGCGGATGTAGGCGGTGTCGATCTTGGCCCTCAATTCGGCCTCCTGGGGCGCCAGGAAGGGCAGCAGGATCGTCAGCGGTAGCTGCTTGGCCGGGATCAGGTAGCTCGTCGTAGTGCCGCCCAGCGAGTTGGTGGTGACGGTGATGTTCGACGCCGGAACCGTGTCCAGGTCTGTCAGCATGGTCGGCACGTGGGTGACGATCTCGCCGGCGAACGCGTTGGCCACGGCCAGGAAGTTCCACCAGCGATCCGGGAAGTCCCCGAAGCCGTCGTATTCGGCGGCCACCGCGATGGTGTCGTACTTGGTTTCCGCCGGGCTGCGGTACTGGTATTTGATGATGCCGTCGTAGCGGTTCTTGTTGAAGCCGACCCGGCTGGAGTCAGCGACCACCACGATCTTGAGCTTGCTCTTGTCCGGTGCGGTGGGATCGGTCGCAAGATTGCGCACCTCGTCGTTGATCACCAGCGCCCCGCCCGAGAGGCCGATGATGGTGACCGACTCGCCGGGGCCGAGCTGGGCCAGCGCCTTCTTGAGCTCGGTGTCGAGGTTGACAACGCCCTGCGCGACCGAATCGGTCAGGGTCATGCTGTCGGGGCCGGTGATCGGGTAGGACTGCTGCGGCCAGGGGATGTTCTGGCGGACGTACCCACTGCCGCCGAACATGCCGCCCAGGATGTTGGACATGACGAGTTCGCCGAGGTTGCCGGCAGCGATGCCGTTGACGAAGAGGGCTTTATTGGCGGCCACCGCAGGGGTCGACATCGACAACCCCAAACCGGCTGCACAACCGGCCGAAGCCAGCACCAAGCCAATGGAACGGGTGAATGTCCGCACGGGAAGTCCTTTCGACAAGGCCAATAAGCCTGAGCGGATTCTGAACAAATCCTGATAATGACTTTACATCAGTTTTCGCGCCTCGTCCAGACAGGCCGACGGATCACGCGGATATTGTGCCGATTGCGCCACGGAATCCGATGATTATCGGCTGATTGCCGACGAATTCGCTAGTCCAGATAGTCGCGCAGCACCTGAGAACGACTCGGGTGCCGAAGCTTGGACATAGTCTTGGACTCAATCTGGCGAATTCTCTCGCGGGTCACCCCGTAGACCTGGCCGATCTCGTCGAGGGTCCGGGGCTGGCCGTCGGTGAGGCCGAACCGCAGCCGCACCACTCCGGCCTCCCGCTCGGACAAGGTGTCGAGCACCGATTGCAGCTGGTCCTGCAGCAGGGTGAAGGAAACCGCATCGACGGCGACCACCGCCTCGGAGTCCTCGATGAAGTCGCCGAGTTGGCTGTCACCCTCGTCACCGATGGTCTGGTCCAGCGAGATGGGCTCGCGCGCGTACTGCTGGATCTCCAAGACCTTTTCCGGGGTGATGTCCATCTCCTTGGCCAGTTCCTCCGGAGTGGCCTCGCGGCCCAGATCCTGGAGCAACTCGCGCTGGATGCGGCCGAGCTTGTTGATCACCTCGACCATGTGCACCGGAATGCGAATGGTGCGGGCCTGGTCGGCCATGGCGCGGGTGATGGCCTGCCGGATCCACCAGGTGGCGTAGGTCGAGAACTTATAGCCCTTGGTGTAGTCGAACTTCTCCACCGCCCGGATCAGGCCCAGGTTGCCCTCCTGGATCAGGTCCAGGAACGCCATGCCACGACCGGTGTAGCGCTTGGCCAGTGAGACCACCAGACGCAGGTTGGCCTCCAGCAGATGATTTTTTGCACGCTCCCCGTCCCGGCAGATCCACTGCATATCGCGCCGTTGCTGTACCGGGAGTTTCTCGCCCCGGTCGATGAGCTCACCCAGTTTCTGGGTGGCATACAAACCTGCCTCGATCCGCTTGGCCAGCTCAACCTCTTCCTCAGCGTTGAGAAGGGCCACCTTGCCGATTTGTTTGAGGTACGCGCGGACCGAGTCCGCGGAAGCGGTTAACTCTGCGTCCTTGCGGGCTTGGCGCAGGGCTTCGGATTCCTCCTCATCCCAGACGAAGTCCCCCGATGCCTTGTCCTTGTCGGAAGGTTCGGCGATCTCCTCCTCGTCGGCCGCGGCGTCGGCCACCACCGCCTCGGCGCCCTCCACGGCGTCTTCGTCGTCGTCGACGACCGCCTCGAGGTCGTCGAGTTCGAGATCTTCAGCGACGTCGATGGCCACCTCGAGTGCAACGTCGAGATCGGGTTCGGCGGTCAGATCGACTTCGACGTCCTCCCCGAGCACCGTGACCTGCACATCGGCGGCCAGAACATCGGCCGGGGTGGTCTGTCCGGCTCGGCTGCGTGCCGGCTTAGCGGCCGAAGTGGTCTGGGTGGCCTGAGCCGGTGCGGCCTTAGCCGGGGTGGACTTGGCCGGGGTGGACTTGGCCGTTGCGGCCCTAGCCGCGCCAGACTTGGCGGCTTTGGCTGGTGCGGCCTTTGTCTTGGCTGGGGTGGTTTTAGCCGGTGAGGTTTTGGCGGCTTTGGCTGGTGCGGCTTTGGTCGGCGCTGCCTTGGCGGCTCTGGCCGGAGGTGTTTTGGCGGCTTTGGCCGGTGCCGACTTGCCGGCCTTCTTCGGTGCGGCTTTGGTCGGTGCCGCCTTGGCGGTTTTGGTCGGTGCGGTTTTGGTCGGTGCGGTTTTGGTCGGTGCTGCCTTGGCTGGTGCGGCTTTGGTCGGTGCTGTTTTGGCGGCTTTGGTCGGTGCGGCTTTGGTCGGTGCGGCTTTGGTCGGTGTTGTTTTGGCGGCTTTGGCCGGTGTTGTCTTGGTGGCCTTGGCCGGTGCTGCCTTGGTGGTTTTCGCCGGTGCGGCCTTGGTGCCGGTGGCCGGCGCCGCTTTGGCCGTCTTGGCCGGAGCTGTCTTCACCGCCCGGCCAGTTGCCTTAGCCGCGACCTTGGCCAACACGCTGCGCGCGGTCCTGGTGGGGGTGGCGGTGCGGTTGGCTGGCTTCGCGGTTGCCTGGCTGGCCTTTGTCGCTGCCACGTATGACCCTTTTCGATTCTGCGGGCTCCCGCGAGCGCGAACATGCGCCGTCGGGGCATCGGTTATTGGAACTGTCGGCGCGATCGGTGGTGATCACCGCAGCTGGCGAGCGCTGCCGCCGCGTGCCATTGTAACGCGATTGTTATCCAGCTCCCTGGTCCTCGGCGGCGGCCATCGCAGCCCCGACGATTCCGGCGGTGTTGAGCAACTCAGCGGCGACGACCGGGGTCCGGTTCTTCAGCAGCGGAATCCACTTGTCGGCCTTTTTGCTGATGCCCCCGCCGGCGATGATCAGGTCGGGCCAGATCGCGTTTTCGACGGCGATGAGTACCCTGGTGACCTGCTTGGTCCACTTGCGGTAACTCCATCCCCTGCGCTCCATGACCGAGGACGCGGCGCGGTGCTCGGCCTCCTTGCCGTCGACCTCGATGTGGCCGAATTCGGTGTTGGGCAACAGCATGCCGTGGTGGATGACCGCGGAGCCGATGCCGGTTCCGAAGGTCAGCAGAACCACCACGCCGTTCTGATTGCGTCCTGCGCCGTAACGCTGCTCGGCCAGCCCGGCCGCGTCGGCGTCGTTGAGCACGGTCACCCGCTGGCCGCCCAGGGCGGCGCTCATCTCGTGGGCGACGTCGCGGCCGATCCAACTCTGATCGACGTTGGCCGCGGTCTGAACCACCCCGTGGACCACCACCCCGGGGTAGGTGACCCCCAGAGGACCGGACCAGTTGAAGTGGCGGACCACCTCGGCCACCGTCGCGGTGACCGCTTCCGGGGTGGCGGGTTGCGGCGTCTCCAGCCGGAAGCGGTCGCCGACGAGTTGACCCGTCTCGAGGTCGACGATCGCGCCTTTAACGCCGCTGCCGCCGACATCGACCCCGAGGGCTTGACGGGTGCTGCTGGGCTGGGTCATGGCAGGTCCTCCGTGTCGTGGGGTGGGGGGTCCCGGTCGGTCTCAAACACTAGTGCGTGTGCGGGCCGTCAACCCCCCGATTGCGGGCGGTCTGTGCTGCGATAGCTCCGTGGACGACAACGAGCCCGAGCGTTTGCGGGAGGTCGCCGAGCACCTGGTCGCCGGGGCGGCGGATTACGTGCGTCGCCGCCGTGCCGAACTCTTCGGCCGCGAACCGGCGGCCGAGTCGGACGCTGTGCGGACCAAAACCAGCCCCACCGATCCGGTGACGCTCGCCGACACCGAGACCGAACAGCTGATCCGCGAGCAACTGGCGCGGCTGCGCCCGGGTGAGGCGATCCTCGGCGAGGAGGGTGGTGCGACCCTCGCCGGGGGCGCGGTCCGTTGGGTGGTGGACCCGATCGACGGCACGGTCAATTTCCTCTACGACATCCCGTCCTTCGCGGTGTCACTGGCGGCACAGGTCGACGGCACATCGGTGGCGGGTGCGGTTGCCGATGTCCGCGGTGGTCAAATCTATTCAGCTGCAATTGGTTTAGGCGCTTGGGAGGTAGCCGCCGACGGTCAGCGGCGCGAACTGAGCTGCAGCCGGGTTACCGATCTGCCGATGGCGCTGGTCGGTACCGGTTTCAGCTATTCGCCGCCGCGCCGCGCCGCTCAGGCAGCGCTGGTGGCGCGACTGCTGCCGGAGATTCGTGACGTCCGCCGGCTCGGATCGGCAGCGCTGGACCTGTGCATGGTGGCAGCTGGACGGCTCGACGCGCACTATGAGCACGGACTGCAGGAATGGGATTGGGCGGCTGGCGCGCTGATCGCCGCGGAGGCTGGTGCGGTGGTCATCCTCCCAGCCCAATCGGATTCGGGGGCCGGACTCGTACTGGCAGCGGCGCCCGGGGTAGCCGCAGAACTAGTCGCGGCCCTGGACCGGTTTGGGGGCCTGGGGCCTCTGGTGGGAAGTAACCGGCTGAATCGGTAAGCGGGTGACTCAGCAGGTGCTGCTGTGGATTTTGGTGATCAGCGTCGGGTCGGCGGGTTCGGCGGCGCCGGGGCGGAGGCCGGAGAGCACTGCGGCGATGTCGTCGCTGTTGGACAGCGAGGTGAAATCTGTGCCGATCACCAGATCCGCCGAGTCGTCGGTACGGTCGTCCTGGTAGAGCTCCACGCACGGCGCCACCAGCCAGACCGCCGCCGCGCTTGGCCGGCCCGCCGGACCGAACCGGATCTGGCCCTGACAGGTCAGCCGGGTGCCGGAGTAGATCGGGTCGTTGGCCGCATTCGGCGCCGCGAATCCGAGGTCCCGAAGTGCGCTGGCCACCTCGCCGGCCTGTCCACCCTGGCCACTGGCATTGAGGACTCGGATCTTGGTCTCGGCGAGTTTGGCCGGGGCCACGTCGATCAGCGCGGACCCGGACACCAGTCGCCCGAGCTTGGGTGCGGCGGGATCGGTCGGCGAGGGTGGGGGATTACATCCCGTCGCCTGCTGAATCTGCACCGGGCGGGTCAGGACGAATACCCACGCCAAGGCGGCCATGGTGAGCAGGACCGCCAGGGCGACGATCCCCGGCCGGTATCTGCGCCGGGGAAAGGGCCGACCCTCGGGGTCACGGCTGGATCCGGTGGTGATCTGTGAAACCACGGTTGAACTGTAGTTGAACCGGGAAGGCCCCGGACCAGCCATCGACCACTGGCAAAAGGCGGCCGTTATGGCCGCTTACCCAGACACTGTGATGCAACTCACACCGATACCTGCGGTCAACCGGGCACGAATTGTTGGGCGGAGGCGTTCGACGCTGATACAAAGCCATGCTGAGGTACTGGACGAGGGGAGTGACGATGGCGACTGACTACGACGCCCCGCGGCGTACCGAGACCGATGAAGTGTCGGAAGACTCGCTCGAAGAACTGACTGCGCGCCGCAACGAGGTTCAGTCGGCGGTCGTCGACGTCGACGAGACGGAATCCGCCGAGTCCTTCGAACTGCCCGGCGCCGATCTGTCCGGTGAGGAGTTGTCGGTTCGGGTGATTCCCAAGCAGCCCGACGAGTTCACCTGCTCGAGTTGCTTTCTCGTCCACCACCGCAGTCGGCTGGCCCGCGAGAAGAACGGCGAGATGCTCTGCACCGACTGCGCCGCCTGATCGCTCAATTCTGCAACGCCGCGAGCAACCGCTCCGGATTACGGCAGCTCACCATCCAGTAGGGCGTCGGATCCTCCGGGTCGTCGAGCACCACCAGAGCCATCGGTCCGATCCAGTTGCGGTGCAGTACGAAGGCGGCTGGATCAAGCTGGCGTCCCAGCGCTGCCGACTTGGCGCTGCGCGGCACGATCGCCGATCGGGAGACAACCGATCGCGGCAGATGCGCCGGCCCGGCCCATAGTTCGACCTCGTCACCGGTGTCGATCACCTTCACCTCGGCGCGCCCGAGCCACAACAGCACACCGACCGCCACCGCAGCCATCGCCGCATAGGGCAGCCAGTCGGGCAGATCGCGCACGCCCATGTTCACCTGAGCGGCCATCACCGCCGACAGGCCCAGCCCGATCGGCCACCACCACCACGGCACCCGCAGCCGCTCGCGATACCGCACGGATTGCGTGGCGACGCGCGAACTCGGCACGCCGTCAAGGGTAGTCTTTGGCATCGTGCCCACCAGTCTGGCGGTGGTTCGACTGGACCGCGACCTCCCCCTGCCCGCCCGCGCCCACGACGGCGATGCCGGCGTGGATCTCTACAGCGCGCAGGACGTCGAACTTCCCCCCGGGCAGCGTGCTCTGGTTTCTACCGGCATCGCGGTGGCAATCCCGCACGGCATGGTGGGACTGGTCCACCCGCGGTCCGGGCTGGCGGCGCGGTTTGGGCTCTCGATCGTCAACGCGCCGGGCACCATCGACGCCGGCTACCGCGGCGAGATCAAGGTCGCGCTGATCAACCTCGACCCCGAGACGCCGATCATGCTGCGACGCGGTGACCGGATCGCCCAACTGGTCGTGCAACGGGTCGAGTTACCCGAACTGGTCGAGGTCACCTCGTTCGACGAGGCCGGGCTGGGCGACACCACCCGTGGTCAAGGCGGCCACGGTTCCTCTGGCGGACATGCGAGTTTGTGATGGCATTCGGAAGACGCAAACAGGATCAGGAAAGCCGGCCGGACGAGGCTACGGCCCAGGAAAGTCCGACCGAAACCGACTGGGAGGGCGCCGATCTGGAAGGCCCCTTCGATATCGAGGATTTCGACAGTCCCGAGCAGGCCGCACTGGCCCGCCTCGACCTGGGTTCGGTGCTGATCCCGATGCCGCCCGGGGGCCAGATTCAAGTCGAGTTCAACCAGGGTGGTGTTCCGACCGCCATCTGGGTGGTGACGCCGAACGGCCGATTCACCATCGCCGCCTACGCCGCGCCGAAGTCCCCGGGACTGTGGCGGGAGGTGGCCGGTGAACTGGCCGAGGCGTTGCGCAACGACAGCGCCGCGGTGTCGATCGAAGACGGGCCATGGGGCCGCGAGGTGGTCGGTACCGGTGCCGGTGCCGTCCGGTTCATCGGCGTCGACGGGTACCGCTGGATGATCCGCTGTGTGGTCAACAGCGTTCCCGAGGCGATGCCGGCGCTGGCGGCCGAGGCGCGGCAGGCCCTGGCTGACACTGTGGTCCGGCGCGGCGAAACCCCGCTGCCGGTGCGCACCCCGCTGCCGGTACAACTGCCCGAGGAACTGGCGGCGCAGTTACGGGCGGCGGCCGCCCAGCAGGCTCAACAGGCCATGTTCGCCGCCCAGCAAGCTCAGCAGCAGGCTGTGCTGGCCGCCCAACGCAACGCCTCCGGTGCCGCCATGCAGCAGTTTCGCAGCACCAGCACCGGCGGCTGACTCGGATCAGCTGATCGCGCGCAGCGCATCCAGGCACGCCTCCCCGAGCAGAGCAGGGTGGGGTCCGAAGTCCTCGAGGCGCACGGTGCGCAGCGCCGCGCGCGGAGCCCGGGCCGCCCAGTCCCGGGCGACCGCAGCCGGGTGCACCGGGTCGTCGACGGCGCCCACCACCGCAAGCGGCACCGGCAGGCGTCCCAGGTCGGATCCACTGGGAGCCGCGCAGGCCGCGGCCTGCTCCATCGCCTCGGGCAGCGTCGGCCACTGCCGCGTCCACGACCGGGCTAATTCGTCAGCCAGCCACCCCGGACTCGAGGCCCGCATCGCCGCCGTGGTGGCCGCCAGGCCGTCACGGCGCAGCAGGCCGGCGGTGTGG
>VERS01000060.1 GCA_018882545.1 Mycobacterium sp. | reverse complement strand
CCGGACCGCCGCACCGGCCAGCGACAGACCCAGGCTGGTGGCAGCTGCCGCCACACCGAGCGCCCGGGCCAGCAGTGCCGCGTCGTCGCCGGGCAGGGTCAGCGGACGGTGGCGTTGACGGCGGTGAACCCGACGCTCGGCCGCATCGACCACAGCCGTCAGATCGCCGGCGGCGTCGGGGGCGACCGTGACGACCAGTCGCGCCACCGGCCGGTTGAGCACCGCGGCGGTGACGCCGGGCGCCGCGCGCACCGACTCCAGCACCTCCTCGGCGATCGCGTCGGCGCCGGGGCCGGCGAGTCCGCGCACCTCGATCCAGTGCCGGTCGCCACGGCGGCTGCGGCGCCGCGCCGGTGGCCCACCCGCGGCCTCGACGGCCAGACCGGCGACCGTGCGGGCCGCACTCCGAACGCCGGGGACGACGTCCAGTGCCCCGCCGCCGGCGCGGGTGGCGGCGGAAACCCCCGCCAACGCCACGGACCCGGCCAGGTGGGCCGCCACCGCGGTGGTCCTGACAGTCAGACCGACTCCAGCCGAGGCGGCCCGCAGTGGGGTGCGCAGCGCATGTCCCACCAGCCCCTCCCACGCTGTCATTTTCCGAGCCTAACGCCCGAAAGTTAACGGCTCGAGCGGTGCCTGTCCGGCGCCCGGGCAGGCCAGCCGTTAGCGTCTCGGTGTGCACCCACCGCAACATCCGCCGCCGAGTCCGGGCAGCAGGACACTGCGCGACGCGCGGCTGTACCTGTGCACCGATGCCCGGCGTGAACGCGGCGATCTGGCTGAGTTCGCCGATGCCGTACTGGCCGGCGGGGTGGACATCATCCAGCTCCGCGACAAGGGTTCAGCCGGCGAACGGCGGTTCGGCCCGCTGACGGTCCGGGCGGAGCTGGCCGCGCTGGAGATCCTCACCGAATCGGCACGGCGGCACGGAGCGCTGGTCGCGGTCAACGACCGGGCCGATATCGCCCAGGCCGCGCGGGCCGATGTGCTTCAGCTGGGCCAGGACGACCTGCCGCCGGCCGCCGCCCGCGACATCGTCGGCCCCCAGACCCTCATCGGGCTGGCCGCCCACGAAAGCGGCGAGGTGGCACGCGCGCTGATGGCCGATGTGGACTATTTCTGCGTCGGGCCGTGCTGGCCGACGCCGATCAAGCCGGGCCGCCCGGTGCCTGGACTGGATCTGGTGCGCACAGTGGTCTCGATGAGCCCCGATAAGCCGTGGTTCGCCGTCGGCGGAATCGACGAACAGCGACTCGATGAGGTGCTCGAAGCCGGGGCCCGCCGGATCGTGGTGGTCCGGGCCATCACCGAGGCCGCCGAACCGGGTGCGGCGGCGCGGCGGCTCAGTGCGGCGCTGGCGGACTGACCCCGACACCCGGGCTGCACCAGGCAAAGATCTCCTCTTCGATGACGACGGTGTGCGGTCGTTGCATCCGGCAGTCGTGCGGCGGAGCGGTTGCGCTGGTCCGCAGCAACTCCCAGCTGCTGGCGAAGGCCGGATGCAGCGGTAGATCGGCCACCAGACCTTCGGGTACCCACCGCAGTTCGGCGCTCTCCCCGTTGGGCACGGTCTGCAGCAGTTCGGCGGCGTCTGCCACCACCGTGGTGTAGGTCCAGATCGGCCCCCTCGGCCCGGCAACCGTGGCGGTGACGAGGCTGACCCGCACCAGGATCTGATCCGGTACCAGACCGGCTTCCTCGAAGGCTTCCCGCACCGCCGCGTCGTGGGCGTGCTCATGACTGTCCAGCGCACCGCCCGGCAACCCCCAGGTGCCGCCCTGGTGGCTCCAGGGTGCGCGGTGCTGAAGCAGTATCGCCGGGGTGCCGTCATGCCAGGGCGCGCGCAGCAGCAGACCGGCCGCACCGTGTACGCCCCAGTGGCGGGTGCCGGACTCGGAGAACACCCAGCCGTCGCCATCACCTCGCACGGGTTTCAGGATAGGCGTGCCCCGCTGAGGCGGGTCCGACTCAAACCCATCCCAACAGGCTGGGGCGGCTCTTAGACTTTACTCATAGATATTTCAGGCGCATGTTGCACGGGGAGTGAGGTCCGCCGGAGGTGACCGTCGAACTGGCGCATCCGTCGACCGAACCGTTGGCACAGCGGACGCCGACCGAGCCCGCCCACCCGCGGTGGTGGTTCGTCAACACCACACCCGGGCGGATTCTGACGATCGGCGTGGTCCTGGCCATGCTCGGGATCCTCAGCGCGTTCGCCATCTCCACCACCATCAACGAGCGGCAGAATCAGCTGACCGCGGTGCTCGAGCAGACCGAACCGCTCGCCTTCGCCGCCGGCCAGCTCTACACCACGCTGTCGGTGGCCGACGCGGCAGCGGCGACGGCCTTCATCGCCGGCTCGGAACCACGGGCGGTCCGGCAACGCTATGAGCAGGCCATCACCGAGGCCGCCGTGGCGGTCACCCGGTCTTCCAGCGGCTTGACCGACCCGCCGCTGGTCGAACTGCTGGGCCGAATCAACGCCCGTCTGGCGGTGTACACCGGACTGATCGAGACCGCCCGCACCAACAACCGGATGGGCAACCCGGTCGGCTCGTCGTACCTGTCGGAGGCATCCGGGCTGATGCAGGACACCATCCTGCCCGACGCGCAACGGCTGTATGAGGCCACCTCGGCACGGGTCGACGCCGAGACCACCGCATCGGCGTCGATCCCGGCTCCGGTGATCATCATCGTCGCCGTGACCCTGGGTTTCGGGCTCTACGCCCACCGCTGGCTGGCGCGGCGGACCAAGCGGATGGTCAACATCGGCCTGGTGGTCGGCGGCATCGCGATCGCGGTGATGATCTTCTGGGTCGGCACCGCACTGGCCATCTCCACGGCGGGCAGTCGCTCCGCGAAGAACACCGCCGCCGATTCGCTGCGTACGGTCACCAACCTGGCCATCACCGCCCAGCAGGCGCGGGCCGACGAGACGCTGTCGCTGGTCCGGCGCGGCGACGAGGATGTCCGCAAGCGCTCCTACTACCAGCGCGTCGATACGATGCGCCAGCAGTTGGCGGACTACCTGGCCAGTGCGGACAATGTGGACAAAAGCGGTCTGGCCCAGGCCGACCAGTTGCTGGAGCGGTGGCGGCAGGCCGATGTGCGGATCAACGACTACATCGCCGTCGGCAACTACCAGGCCGCCACCCAGGTGGCACTGGGAACCGGCGAGGACGACTCCACTCCCGCCTTCGATAAGTTGAACGACGCTCTGGCACAGGGCATTCAGGAGAGCCGCACCCAACTGAGGTCGGACATCCAGTCGGCTCGGCGGGTATTGTCGGGTACGACCGTTGGCGGGGCGGCGCTGTCGGTGAGCGCGGCGGTGGCGGTGGCGCTGGGCTTGTGGCCGAGGATGAGCGAGTACCGGTAGAGGGCTGATGAGCGCACGGAACGGACTGGGGGCGGCACTGGTCGCGGTGGCCGTGCTGAGCGCCTGCGCGCAACCCGTCGACGTTCCGACGACCCCGGTGCTCTCGCTGGCGCCGCCGCGCCCGGCCGGAATGCAGGAACTACCCGCCGGGCCGGCGCTGGCGCCGGATCCCGACCAGGACACCTGCGACCGCACCGCCAGCCTGCGGCCCTTTCCCACCAAAGCCCAGGCCGACGCCGCCGTCGCCGCGATCCGGGAGCGTAAACGTCTGCTGGTCGGCCTGGACGTCGGCAGCAACCTGTTTTCCTTCCGCGATCCGGTGACCGGGGAGATCGCCGGCTTCGACGTGGACATCGCCGGGGAAATCGCCCGGGACATCTTCGGCAGCCCCTCGGCAGTGGAGTACCGAATCCTGTCATCGGCCGACCGGATCACCGCCCTGCAGGACAACACCGTTGACGTCGTGGTCAAGACGATGACCATGACCTGCGAACGACGCAAGCAGGTGTTCTTCTCGACGGCCTATCTCGTCGCCGAGCAACGGATCCTCGCACCGCGAGAGTCCGGTATCGAACAACCCGCTGATCTGTCCGGCAAGCGGGTCTGTGTGGTGCGCGACACGACATCCCAGCGTCGTGTCCAGGAGATCGACCCTCCGGCGACGGTGGTCACCGTCGTGAGTTGGGCGGACTGCCTGGTGGCCCTGCAGCAGCGCGAGGTCGACGCGGTCAGCACCGACGACGCGATTCTGGCCGGCCTGGTCGCGCAGGACCCGTATCTGCACATCGTCGGCCCCAACATGGCCGAGCAGCCCTACGGGATCGGCGTCAACCTGGCCAACGCCGGACTGGTCCGGTTCGTCAACGCCACCCTGGAGCGGATCCGCAGCGACGGCACGTGGAACACCCTCTACCGCAAATGGTTGACGCCGCTGGGCCCGGCCCCGGCGCCGCCGGTACCGAGGTATCTGGACTGATGAGCACCGAGCAGCAGGATCTCGACGTCGGGACACAGCCGGCCGGTCTGTCCGAACTGGGCATGGACTCGGCCTCGACCATGCGGGCGATGTCCACCCAGGCGGTGTTTCGGCCGAACTTCGACTACGACGATGGCGAGCCGGACTCGGACCGCGCCGAACCGATCGAGGTCGACGAGTCGACCGTCGCCCGCACGGTCGCACCGACCCGCCGACTCGGCGGCGGCCTGGTGGAGATCCCCCCGGTGCCTGAGATCGACCCGCTCGCCGCCCTGATGGTCAATCCGGTTGTGGCGGAATCGAAACGGTTCTGCTGGAACTGCGGCCGCCCGATCGGTCGTTCGACCGGCGATCGGCAGGGCGAGTCCGAGGGCTGCTGCCCGCACTGCGGCAGCGAGTTCTCCTTTCTTCCCCAACTCGTCCCCGGCGATATGGTGGCCGACCAGTACGAGATCAAGGGGTGTATCGCCCACGGCGGCCTGGGCTGGGTGTACCTGGCGGTCGATCACAACGTCAACGAACGGCCGGTCGTGCTGAAGGGGTTGGTGCATTCCGGCGACGCCGAGGCCCAGGCCATCGCGATGGCCGAGCGGCAGTTCCTCGCCGAGGTCGTGCATCCGTCGATCGTGAAGATCTACAACTTCGTCGAGCATTCCGACGCACACGGTGAGCCCGTCGGGTACATCGTCATGGAGTACGTGGGCGGTAAATCGCTCAAACCGCATCGGGGCGAAAAGCTTCCGGTCGCCGAGGCGATCGCCTACATCCTGGAGATCCTGCCCGCGCTGGGTTATCTGCACTCGATCGGGCTGTGCTACAACGATCTCAAGCCGGAGAACATCATGGTCACCGAGGAGCAGCTGAAGCTGATCGACCTCGGCGCGGTGTCACCGATCCAGTCGTTCGGGTACCTCTACGGCACACCGGGCTATCAGGCACCGGAGATCGTCCGGACCGGGCCGACCGTCGCCACCGACATCTACACCGTGGGCCGGACACTGGCGGCGTTGACCCTGAACCTGGGCACCCGCAACGGCCGCTACCTCGACGGGCTGCCGGCCGAGGATCCGGTGCTCACCGAGTACGACTCCTTCACCCGGCTGTTGCGCCGGGCGATCGACCCAGACCCGAAGCGGCGCTTCGGCAGCGCCGAGGAGATGGGTTTCCAGCTTCTGGGTGTGCTGCGCGAGGTGGTCGCCGCCGACACCGGCATTCCCCGGCCGGGCCTGTCGACGGTTTTCACCCGTACCAGGTCGACGTTCGGGGTGGAACTGCTCGTCGCCCACACCGACGTCTACCTCGACGGTCTGGTGCACGCGGAGAAGTTGACCGCGCCGGAGATCGTCACGGCCCTGCCGGTTCCGCTGGTCGACCCGACCGATGTGGCCGCTACGGTGCTCTCCGCGACGGTTCTCTCCCAGCCGGTGCAGACCCTGGACTCGTTGCGCGCGGCCCGGCACGGCGGACTGGACTCCGAAGGCGTGGATCTGTCGGATTCGGTGGAACTGCCACTGATGGAGGTCCGGGCGTTACTCGATCTGGGCGACGTCGCGAAGGCGACCCGAAAACTGGAGGATCTTGCCGAACGGGTGGGTTGGCGGTGGCGCCTGGTGTGGTTCAAGGCCGTCTCGCAGTTACTCGCCGGCGACTACCTCGCGGCGTCCCGACATTTCACCGAGGTTCTGGACGTCTTCCCCGGTGAACTCGCCCCGAAACTGGCCCTGGCAGCCACTGCGGAGTTGGCCCGGACCTCGGGTGAGCGGCCCTTCTACGAGACGGTCTGGCACACCGACAACAACATCATTTCCGCCGGTTTCGGACTGGCCCGCGCCCAGTCTGTCGAGGGTGAGCGCGAGGGTGCCGTCAAGACTCTGGACGAAGTGCCCGTTGGCTCAAGACATTTCACCACCGCCCGGTTGACCAGTGCAGTGACGCTGCTGTCTGGACGCTCGGCGCACGAACTGAGCGAGGAGCAGATCCGCGACGCCGCTCGCCGGGTCGAGGCCCTGCCGGACACCGAACCGCGGGTGTTGCAGATCCGCGCCCTGGTGCTGGGCACGGCAATGGACTGGATCGCCGACAACAAGGCCGACCCCAGCCCGATCCTGGGCTTCCCGTTCACCGATCGCGGCCTGCGCCTGGGGGTGGAGGCCTCGTTACGCAGCCTGGCCCGGGTCGCCACCAGCCAGGCACACCGCTATGCGCTGGTGGACCTGGCCAACGAGGTCCGCCCGACGACCACGTTCTAGGGTCGCCCTGCCCCGCGAGCAGACATAAACGACCCCGAGACACGGCGTGTCGCGGGGCGTTTATGTCTGCTCACCGGGGAACCAGACCACCGCCCGCGGGGAAACCAGACATCTAGACCACCGTCACCGCGGCGCGGGCGATCGCCAACTCCTCATCGGTCGGGATGACCAGCACCGTGGTCGGCGAGTTCGCCGCGGAGATCCGCCGCGCCCCGCGCGACGGGCTGCCGTTGAGGCTGTCGTCGAGTTCGATTCCCAGTCTGCTCATCCCGGCCAGGGCGTCGTGGCGGACTTTAGCGTCGTTCTCGCCGACGCCGGCGGTGAAGCTGATCACGTCGGCATAGCCGAGCAGTGCCAGGTAGGCGCCGACGTACTTGCGCAGCCGGTGGATGTAGACGGCGTAGGCGTTCTGCGCAGCCGGGTCGCCGGCCTCGATGCGCTTCTGGACCGCCCGCATATCGCCGTCTCCGCTCATCCCGAACATCCCGGAGCGTCTGTTGAGCATGGTCTCGATCTCGTCGATGTCCATGTCGGCGGTGCGGGCCAGGTAACTGATCACCCCGGCGTCGATGTCCCCGGCCCGGGTGCCCATCACCAGCCCTTCCATCGGGGTCAGGCCCATCGAGGTGTCGATCGGCCGGCCCGCGGCGATCGCCGAGGCCGACGCTCCGTTACCCAGGTGTAGCACGATCTGGTTCAGGGAGTCCACCGGCGCGCCGAGGAACTCCGCGGCCTGGCGGCTGACGAACTCGTGCGAGGTGCCGTGGAACCCGTAGCGTCGGATCCGCCACCTCGCCGCGACCTCACTGTCGATGGCGTAGGTGGCCGCCTCGGCAGGCAGGTCGTGGAAGAACGCAGTGTCGAACACCGCCACGTGCGGCAGGTCGGGCAGCACTTTCCGGGCCACCTCGATGCCCAGCACCGCGGGCGGGTTGTGCAGCGGTGCCAGCGGGGCGAGGTCGCGCAACTCCTCGACCAGCGCGTCGTCGACGACGCTGGGCCGGAACAGCTTCGGACCGCCGTGGACCACGCGGTGGCCGACGGCGACCAACCCCAGACTGTCCAGGCTCTCCCCGGCCTCGGCGACCAGATCGAAGGCCAGCCGCAGCGCGGCCTCGTGGTCGGCCACCCGGCCCTCGCGCTCGAGCTTGACCTCGCCGAGCCGCAGGGTTGCCTTGGAGGTCTCCTCCCCGATCCGCTCGACAATCCCATCGAAGACCGAAGTGCCGGAATCCGGTTCCACAAGTTGGTATTTCAGTGATGAGGACCCGGAGTTGAGAACCAGGACGGTGCCGGCCATCGCTACCTCTGAGCCTGGATCGCGGTGATCGCGACGGTATAGACGATGTCCTCCACGAGCGCTCCTCTGGACAGGTCGTTGACGGGTTTGTTGAGGCCCTGCAGCACCGGTCCGATCGCCACGGCCCCGGCGCTGCGCTGCACGGCCTTGTAGGTGTTGTTGCCGGTGTTGAGGTCGGGAAAGATCAGCACGGTGGCCTTACCGGCCACCGGCGAATCCGGCATCTTGGAGGCGGCGACGGACGGTTCCACCGCCGCGTCGTACTGGATCGGCCCTTCCACCAGCAGATCGGGTTCGCGCTGCCGGACGAGTTCGGTTGCGGCGCGGACCTTGTCGACACCCGCTCCGCTGCCGGACTCCCCGGTGGAGTAGGACAGCATCGCCACCCGCGGCTCGATACCGAACTGGGCCGCGGTGCGCGCGGAGCTGATCGCGATATCGGCCAGCTCCTCCGACGTCGGGTCCGGGACGATGGCGCAGTCACCGTAGGCCAGCACTCGGTCGGACAGGCACATCAGGAA
>VERS01000664.1 GCA_018882545.1 Mycobacterium sp. | reverse complement strand
ACGAGTGGATCCTGCACGCCGCCGATCAGGACCTGCCCTGCCTCGCCGAGGTCGGGCTGCGACCTCCGCGGCTGTATGACACCGAGTTGGCCGGCCGGTTGGCCGGCTTTGACCGGGTCAATCTGGCCGCCATGGTCGAACGCCTGCTGGGCCTGAGCCTGGCCAAGGGCCACGGCGCGGCGGACTGGTCCAAACGCCCACTGCCGGCCGACTGGCTCAACTACGCCGCCCTCGATGTCGAGGTGCTCATCGAACTGCGGTCGGCGACGGCGGCGGTCCTCGACGAGCAGAACAAGACGGCATGGGCGCAGGAGGAGTTCGAGTATCTGCGCTGCGCCGAAAGCGCCCCCACCCGTCGTGACCAGTGGCGGCGGACGGCGGGAATCCACAAGATCCGCTCGGCGCCCGGGTTGGCGGCGGTGCGTGAACTGTGGACCACCCGGGACCGCATCGCGCGTAGTCGCGATATCGCACCGGGGCGGATCCTGCCCGACTCGGCGATCATCGCCGCCGTGGCGGCCGATCCCAAGACCATTGCGGAGTTGGTGGCCTTGCCCGTCTTCGGCGGTCAAAAACAGCGGCGGAGTGCCCAGGTCTGGTTGGACGCGCTGGCGGCGGCCCGCGGCACCGACCACCCACCGGAAACCTCCGAACCGCTGACCGGGCCGCCGCCACCGGTGCGGTGGGCCAAACGCAAACCCGAAGCCGCCGCTCGCCTGGAGGCCGCCCGGGCCGCGCTGGCGGAGTTGTCCCAGCAGGTGGGTGTGCCGACCGAGAACCTGGTGTCCCCGGACCTGGTGCGCCGGCTGTGCTGGGACTGGCAAGACAAGGTCGGCGCGGACACCCCCGCGGCGGTGGACGACTTCCTGCGCGACGGCGGGGCGCGCGGCTGGCAGCGGGCCCTGGTGGTGCCCGCGCTCAGTCCGGCGATGAGCGCGTCGCCGCCGGCTTAGTCGATCTGCTGGGATACCGAATCGGCGAGCGCGCCGATGGCGGCGACCCAGCCGGTGATCTGACGGGCTACGTTTCGGTCTGTCAGCCCGACGTCCTCCAACACTTCCCCACGCGCGGCGTGGTCCAGGAACTGTTGGGGCACAGCGAGATCCCGGCACGGCACGTCGATTTCGTTGGCGCGGAGGGCGGCTGAGACCGCGGAGCCGACCCCGCCGCGCTGGCCGTTGTCCTCCATGGTGACCACGAGTTTGTGCTCGGCGGCCAGGGCCCCGAGTGCTGCCGGGACCGGAAGCACCCAGCGCGGGTCCACCACCGTCACCCCGATGCCCTGCCGGCGCAGCCGGTCGGCCACTTTGAGCGCCATCGCCGAGAAGGGGCCCACACCCACCAGCAGAACATCAGAACCGAGACCGGTGGCTGGTCGTGCCAGCACGTCGACGTCACCGATCCGCTCGAGAGCCGGAATATCCTCGCCGACTTCGCCTTTCGGGAACCGGATCGCGGTCGGTCCGTCGGCGACGTCGAGCGCCTCGCCGAGTTCCTCGCGCAGCCTGGCGGCATCCCGGGGGGCGGCCACCCGCATGCCGGGCACGATGTTGAGGATCGACAGATCCCACATGCCGTTGTGGCTCGCACCGTCGTTGCCGGTGATCCCGGCGCGGTCGAGGACCAGGGTGACGGGCAGTTTGTGCAGCGCTACGTCCATCAGCACCTGGTCGAAGGCGCGGTTGAGGAAGGTCGAGTAGATCGCCACCACCGGGTGCAGACCGCCCATGGCCAGCCCGGCCGCCGAGGTCACCGCATGCTGTTCGGCGATGCCGACGTCGAAGAGGCGGTCCGGGAAGCTCTCCCCGAAGGCGGCCAGGCCGGTCGGGCCGGGCATGGCGGCGGTGATGGCCACGATGTCGCGCCGGGCGCCGGCGTAGGCGATCAGCGCGTCGGAGAACACCGACGTCCACCCCGGCGCTGCGACCTTGGTGGCTCGACCGGTCTTCG
>VERS01000663.1 GCA_018882545.1 Mycobacterium sp. | reverse complement strand
CGGCCATCTCAGCCACCAGGCCGGCCGGAACCGTGCCGGGGTCGACCTGGCTCAGCTCGGTGGACAGTGCGTTCTCGGCCACCTCCCGCGCCGAGCGGGGCGCCCGTTCGGCGGCGTCGGCCAGTGCGGTCAGCCCCCGGCCGTCCGGAGTGTCGCCGTAGGCGTCGGCGGCGATCGCCCGCGCCACGACGGCGCGGCGGGCCAGCGCCGCATCGAGAGCCTGCCAGGACAGGTCGTAGCGGACATGCAGCCGGTCGAGCCGGTTGGCCGTCCGGAACGCCCACACCCCGATGGCGAGCAGCACCGCCACCAGCACGGCCGTCAGCGACCAGTACAGCCCCGGCGCCATCAGCGCACCGCCGCCCCGGCGACGGTCACCTTCATCCCGGAGGCGGCCACCGTCTCGTAGACCCGCATGATCTCGTCGGCCACCACCGACCAGTCGTAGCGCTGCACGGCCGCGGCGGCGGCCCGGACGTAGCGTCCGCGCAGTCTGGCGTCGGCCAGCACCGCGATGAGCGCATCGGCCAGCGCCGCGGAGTCCTCGACCGGCACCAGGCAGCCCGCCTTCCCGTCGAGCAGCACCCGTCGGAAGGCGTCGAGGTTGCTGGCCACCACCGGGGTTCCGGCCGCCATCGCCTCGACCAGCACGATGCCGAAGCTCTCGCCGCCGGTGTTGGGGGCGCAGTAGACGTCGGCGCTGCGCAACGCGGCGGCCTTCTCCGCGTCGGAGACCTGCCCGAGGAACCTCAGGTGCCCGGCGTGGTCCCCGGCCTCCGCACGCAACGCGTCCTCGTCGCCGCGGCCGACGATCAGGATCTCGACGTCGGGGAATTGCTCCACCAGCGCGGGTAGCGCACCAAGCAGTACCGCCATCCCCTTGCGCGGTTCGTCGAACCGGCCCAGGAAGAGCACCGTCTTGCCGGGGCGCGGGTAGCCGGGCAGTGTCGGCGCCGAGGCGAACGACGCGACGTCGACGCCGTTGGGGATCTCGACGGCATCCGAACCCAGCGCCTCCATCTGCCAGCGGCGGGCCAGATCCGACACCGCGATGCGGCCGACGATCTTCTCGTTCCACGGCCGCAGGATGCCCTGAAAGAAGCCCAGCGCAAACGACTTCGTGGTCGAGGTGTGGAAGGTTGCGACGATCGGTCCCTCGGCGATCATCAGCGCCAGTACCGACAGGCTCGGCGCGTTGGGCTCGTGCAGATGCAGAACGTCGAAGTCGCCGTCGGCGAGCCACTTCTTGACCTTGCGGTGGGTGGCCGGACCGAACCGCAGCCGGGCCACCGAGCCGTTGTAGGGAATCGGCACGGCCTTGCCGCCGGAGACGACGTAGTCGGGCAGTTTCACGTGTGGCGAGGACGGGGCCAGGACACTGACCTGGTGACCGCGCTGCCGGAACACCTCGGCGAGGTCGAGCACATGGGCCTGCACCCCGCCGTGGACGTCGAAGGAGTAGGGGCACACCATGCCGATGCGCATCAGCCACCCTCGAGGTAGGCGCGCCGCTGCGCGGACAGGTCGGCCAGCCACAGGGGTTGCAGCATGTGCCAGTCCTGCGGATGGGCGGCGATGTTGACGGCGAACCGGTCGGCCAGCGCCTGGGTGATCACCCCGACATCGCCGGAGCTGGTGTCCAGCGCCTCCTCGACGCGGACGACGCAGTCCTCACCGTCGTAGAAGACGTGCGCCGGGTGCAGCGGCGCCCCGGTCTCGACGGCCAGTTTCGCGGGCCCGGCGGGCATTCTGGTGGTTTCGCCGAAGAAGTCCACCGGCACCCCGGAGCGGGTCAGGTCGCGGTCGGCCATCAGGCAGACGAACTTGTTGGCGCGCAGGCGTTCGGCGAGCACCTCCGAGGGCGACCGGTCCCCCCGGTCAATGGCAACACCTCGAAGCCCAGGCTCTCCCGGTACTCGATGAACCGGTCATAGAGCGACTCGGGCTTGAGC
>VERS01000059.1 GCA_018882545.1 Mycobacterium sp. | reverse complement strand
GCTGGTGTTCGCCCATTCGCTACCCGCGGTGCTGATCGCCTCGGCGGCAACAGGTTTCGCCGGGGCGCTGTTCAACCCGGCCGTGCGCGCCTACCTGGCCGCCGACGCCGGCGAGCGGCGGGTGGAGGCGTTCGCGTTATTCAACGTCTTCTACCAGGCCGGCATCCTGGCAGGGCCGCTGGTCGGATTGGCCTTCATGGCCGTCGACTTCCGACTCACCGCGGCGTGCGCTGCGGCGGTGTTCGCCGTGCTGACGATCGCCCAGTTGTTCGCCCTGCCCCAGCATGACTCTGAGCTGACCCGGGACAAGACGTCGGTCCTGCAGGACTGGCGCACCGTCGTGTCCAACCGGTCCTTCCTGCTCTTCGCCGTGGCGATGATCGGTTCCTACGTGTTGACCTTCCAGGTCTACCTGGCGATGCCACTGCACGCAGCGGTCCTTGCGCCCCAGCACTCATCAGCCCTGATCGCCGCCATGTTCGCCGTATCCGGTGTGGTTGCAGTGAGCGCCCAGCTGCGGATCACCCGCTGGTTTTCCCACCGGTGGGGCACCAGTCGTTGCCTGGTCATCGGGATGACGGTGGTCGCGCTGTCCTTCGTGCCGCTGATCCTGTTGCCCGACAACCGCTTCGGTGCTGTGGCGGCGATCGGCGCCCTGTTGCTCAGCACCGCCCTGTTGGCGATCGGATCCGCGGCGGTGTTCCCCTTCGAGATGGACACCGTGGTGGCCCTCTCGGGTGGACGCCTGGTCGGCACCCACTACGGCTTCTACAGCACCATCGTCGGCGTCGGAATCCTGGCCGGCAACGTCGCCGTCGGGGCTCTGGTTCAGGCCGCGCCGGAGCACGGCGCCGGGACCCTGGTGTGGGGGGCACTGACCGGGATCGGGCTGTGCTGCGCCGCCGCCCTGCGCGCCCTGGCCCACAACGGCCACCTACAGCACGACGCCGATCGCCAGGAGGTCAACGCAGCACGGTGACCACCGAACGTCGTTCGCCCGCAATCAACGCAAAACCCCTGCACGACAGGACAACACAGATGGAGGAACCCATGTTCACATCCCTACGGCGCGTAGTCGGAGCACTCACCGTCGGCGCGGTGGTGGCCGTGATGACCAGTCCGGCCGCGGCGGCTCACGTCGACGCCAAACTCGACGGTGCCGGCCCCGGAGGATTCGGGGTGGTCACCCTCGGAGTGCCCACCGAGACCGGCAAGCCGGCCACCACCAAAATCGAGGTGCGCATCCCCGAGGAGACCCCGTTGCGCACCGTGCGGCCACAACCGGTGGCGGGCTGGAACATTGAGGTCACCAAGCGAAAGATCGACCCGCCCCTGTACAAGGACGACGGCACACCGGTCACCGAGGTGGTCAACACGGTGACCTGGACATCTACCGGTGGGGGCATCCCCTCGGGCCAGTTCGCGCAGTTCGCCCTCTATGCCGGACCGCTGCCCGATGCCGACATCCTGGCGCTGCCGACCACCCAGACGTTCTCCGACGGCAGCACCGAGGCGTGGACCGAAGCGACCACGGGCGGGGACAAGCCGAAGTTCCCGGTGCCGGCGGCGAGCATCACCAAGCCGGCCGGCAGCGTGCTGCCCATCGTGGCCTGGTCGGCGCTGGGGATGTCGGTGATCGCTCTGGCGCTGGCCGTGTTCGGGATCGACCGGGCCTCACGCCGGTCCCTCGCTGCCGGTCCGACCGCTGATGCCGAGGCGCTCACGCCCTCACCGGCGCACCAGTAGGCGGCCCTCGAGTGTCACTGATGAAAGTGTGGATTCCGCTGACGGTGGCGGCCGTCGTCGCCACCGGGTGCGGGTCCGGCCCGGCGACCACCGCCGGGCCCTCCTCCACCCCGCCAACTGCTGCGACGACCACACCGTCACCGGCCGATGCAACGCCGAGTCCGACAGCCGGGCCCGTCATCACGGCCACCATCGCCGCGGGATCGGTCACCCCGACCAACGCCCAGGCCGAGGCCGCCGTGGGGCAACCGATCATCCTCGCGGTGAGCAGCGACGTGGCCGACAGCATTCACGTCCACTCGATCCCCGAACACGTCTTCGAGGTGCAACCCCGGCCCGCGCAGCGGTTCGAGTTCACCGTTGACGTTCCCGGCAGCGTCGACGTGGAACTGCACGACCTCAACCGCACGATCGTCACCATCGCGGTCAGGCCCTGATGCCCGAAACCACCGAGACCCTCCTCGCGCACGGGGTCGGTGGCTCCACCGATCTGCCGATCCCGCTGGCCTACGCACTCATCGGCGGCGTGTGGGCCCTCATCGTCACCTTCGCCGTGGTCGCGGTCGCATGGCGCACTCCGCGCTTCGACCCGGCCAAACCCGGGCGCCCACTCCCGAAGCGGGTGACCGACGCCGTCGACTCCGCGGCGCTGCGCACCGTCCTTGCGGCTCTCGCGCTGGCCGCCGCAGGATGGGTAGCCCTCGCGGCGATCTGGGGACCGCAAAACAAGGACAACGCCCTACCAGGGGCGTTCTACGTCCTGCTGTGGGTGGGGCTGGTCGCGGTGTCGGTGATGATCGGCCCTATCTGGCGGGTGATCTCCCCGGTGCGCACCTTGTGGCGGTTGCTGCCCACCGGCCGCGGCGATCGGAGTAGGGACACCGATACCCGACGCCGCTACCCCGCGGGCCTGGGGTACTGGCCGGCGGCACTGGGCCTATTCGCGTTCGTATGGCTGGAACTGGCCAGCCCCGACCCCGGCTCGCTGAGCGCGATCAAGATCTGGATCCTGTGCTACGTGGTCGCCATGTTCGCCGGCGCCGCGGTGTTCGGGCCCAGGTGGTTCGCCCGCGCCGATCCCTTCGAGGTCTACAGCGTGACGGTCTCCCGGCTGGCACCGTTTCGGCGTAACCGCGACACCGGAGCCATCGTGGTGGGCAATCCGCTCGATCACCTGCCCACCATGCCGGTGCGCCCGGGCACCGTCGCGGTGATGGCGGTGCTGCTGGGATCCACCGCCTTCGACAGCTTCTCCCAATCCAAGGGATTCAGGAATTTCGTCGACCGCAACAGCGCGGCTGTGCCACTTGTCGGCGAGTTCGGTGGCGGCTCGGCGCTGCGGACCTTGGGTCTGTTGGTCTTCGTCATCGTTGTGGGAGTGACGTTCACCGCCGCCGCCCGCGCGACGGCAGGGGTGACACCCCAACAGCGCCGGGAGTTACCCGGACGGCTCGCGCACTGCCTGATTCCGATCGTGGTCGGCTACATCTTCGCCCACTACCTGTCCTATCTGATCGAGCGCGGCCAGGAAACCCTTGTCCGACTGGCCGATCCACTCGGCAGGGGCTGGCACCTGCTCGGGCTGGACTCCGGCGATGTGGTCTATGTCCTGTCGATGAATCCGACCCTGCTGTGGACCATCAAAGTCGCCTGCGTCGTCCTCGGACATGTCGTGGCGGTGATCTCCGCACACGACCAGGCCCTGCGCGTCATACCGGTGGGCCATCAACTCAGCGGACAACTCGCCATGATGCTGGTGATGGTCGCCTACACGCTGACGGGCTTGTACCTCTTGTTCGGCGGGTGAGGGATGACGCGACCGCGCATTGGCGGCCGCAGAACTACTACACACCGGGCACTACCGTCACGGTCGCGGCCAACATCTACGGCGTCCCCCTCGGACAGGGCCTCTACGGACAAGCCGACACCGGCGTGACGTTTCGCATCGGGGACGCGCACATCTCAGTCGCCAACGACATCACCAAACAGGTCAGCGTGTTCAGCAACGGAAAACTGTTGCGCACCATGCCGACGTCCATGGGCATGGGCGGCAGCGAGACCATCGGTGGGCGCACCATCAGTTTCTGGACCCAACCCGGGATCTACACCGTGATGGACAAAGCCAACCCGGTCGTCATGGACTCCTCCACCTACGGCCTGCCCATCAACTCCCGGCTGGGCTACAAAGAGACGATCAACTGGGCCACTCGGATCAGCACCGACGGCATCTACCTTCACGAACTCGAGGACACCGTCTGGGCGCAGGGCAACACCAACGTCTCCCACGGCTGCTTGAACCTCAGCGCCGAGAACGCGCGCTGGTTCTACGAGTTCTCCCAGCCTGGTGACATCGTCGAAGTCCGTGACACCGGCGGAGCCCCGCTGGAACTGTCACAGAACGGTGACTGGAGCGTGCCGTGGTCGCAGTGGCTGACCGGCAGCGCCGTCTGACGCCGACGCTCAGAGTCGTTTACCGGGAGGCGGATTCGGGAAGCCCCTACGAAGGGATTTCACATCTCCCGGAGTCCGGGCTGCCTGGGCCCGCTCCGGAACGCAATGAGTGAGGACGCCCGATGAAAACTCCACATATTCTCTGGTACGGGGCGGCCCTTGTCGTCGTGGCAATCGGCGCGATCGCCCTGGGCGCACCCTCCTCAACGGTATTGCTGTCCCTTGTTCTACTCGCCTGTCCAGCAATGATGATGTTCATGATGGCCGCCGGACACCGCCATGGCGGATCCGATACCGACCCCACCAAGATCCATCGCGGACATGAACGCCGCGATACGCACGGGCGCCCCTGACCGGCTGAGCTCACCACCACGTGGTGAGTTACCCGACGCAGCATCGCGTATCGTCCGCGTCATGGGCAGCCACCACGGTGATCGTCCCGACAATCGGCGCGCTCTGCTGTGGACCGCCAGCCTCATCGCGGTCGGCGCGGCCGTGGTCGCGATCGCGGTCGCCACGGGCGCGCTGCGGCTGGGAAAGTCTGCCGATCCGGCCCCCACGGCCGAGCAGTTAGCTCAACAGCGGTGCCAATCCGAGGTACTCAAGCGGTTGGTCTCCCCCGACAACGCCACGATCTCCGAACTCCGCGCTGAACCCAGCACCCTCGACGTCGACGGCCGGGACTTCTCCTCACTGACCGCCAGCGAGCCCCTCAAGGGCATCGACGCCTCGCGCATCAGCGTGCTGAATGTTTCGGGTGTCGCCAACGCGCCCAGCGAGGTCGGCTCCACGATCTCCGACCGGTTCGACTGCCGCGCCTATTTCGTCGACGGCATGCTGGCCCACACCCTGGTCGTCTTCGACCACGCCCACTGAGGGCCCTCGAAATCCGCTGCGATGAGCGTCAGGTCAGCGGGCGTACCGTGAAAGGACACTGCGGAAACTGCGCGACCGGGTAAATCCAGGGGGTCATTGATGCCGAGAGTCCGACTGCGCACGATCGGTGCCGCCACCGTTGTTCTGGTGGCGGTACTGAGTGGTTGTTCGGGCAACCAGCAGCAGAACCCGGCACCGGCAGCGGCCCCCCGTTCCGGCTCGGTATGGGTCGCCGATGAAGGCCACGACAGCATCACCGTGATCGACGCCGCCACCAACGCGGTGACGATGACCCTCAACGGAATCCCAGCACCACATAACATCCAGGTCGCCCGCGACGGTGCGGTGGTGTACGCGGTCAGCAGCGCCGGCATCGTCGTGGCGATCGACCCCACCACCTACCGGGTGAGCGCAACAGCGCCCACCGGAGCCCAACCGGCGCACGTCATCGAAGCCCCCAACGGCAAGGTCTACGTCACCAACTCCGGCGACGGAACGGTGTCGGTCTATCAGGCTCCCGGACTCAGCCCGGCCGGGCTGATCAGGTTGGACGGCATGCCGCACGGACTGCGGCCCGCCGCCGGCGGGTCGGTGATCGTGGTCGCCAACACCATGGACGGCGCCCTGGACCTCATCAACCCGACCACCGACACCTACGAGGGGGCTGTCCCCGTCGGCACCGGTCCCGCGCAAGTCGCGGTGAGCGGCGACGGTAAATACGCCTACACCGGGATCAGCGATCCCGCCAGCATCGTGAAAGTCGATCTGGCACAACGCAAAGTGGTCGGCAGCGCCGCCGTACCGAACCCGCCCGTGCAGCTCTACCTCACCCCCGATGAGACGCAGGTGGTCTCGGCCGACCAGGGTAAGAAAGACGACCAAGGCCACACCCTGTCGGTCATCGACACCAAAGACATGGCCACCCGCGGGACCGTGACAACTGGTGCCGGGCCACACGGCGTCGTCATCGACACCTCCGGTGACTGGGCGTGGGTGACCAACAGCTACGACAACACCGTCACCGCCGTGGACTTGGCCAGCCTGACGGCGATGACCCCGATCCCCGTGGGCACTCAACCCAGCGGCATCAGTTACTCGCCGAAGTCGCCCGCCGCGGCGCCGGCCAACGTCGGAACGCTCGACATTCCCACGCCCTCGGCTTCACCCACCCAGGCGAGTCAGCCCGACGAGCACGCTGGACACCACTGATTCGCACGTCCCATGTGTCGGTCTCAGTCGTCGTGATGGTGCTGGTGACCGTCGTCAGCTTCGTCGTGGTCTGAATCCTCTGCAGCCGTCTGCGGCTGGGCAGGCGCCGGTTTAGCCGGTGCTACCGCGACCGGAGCCGGCTGGCTGGCCCCACCGGCCGACGGCGCGACAGACTCCCCCTGAGGGTGGCCATCACCGGTATCGAGAGCCATATCGGTCACCGGTAGGCCATCCTCCGGTGTCGGTGCGGGCGCCGGCTTCGTCGCCCCGGCTGCTGGCGGAGACTGCTGCTCCGCAGGATGGTGATTGCCCTCCATGTGCATATCACCGTCCATGTGCATATCAGCCTGCATATGCATGTCACCGTCCATGTGCGCCTCATGGGTGGCGTGATGCTCGCCCTGCGCCTCGGTAGCGCCTCCGTGGTGATGGTGATGGTGACCCTGCAGGCTGGCCGCCAAGCCCACCGTCACCGCGCCGGCCATCACGGTGTTGGCCCCCATCAGCACCAACGCCCTGCCAAAACCCGAGACCTCTTCCGGCTCGAACTTCCGCGACCAGGACCACGCTGCGCCCAGGATCACGTAGATCTGCAACATCAACACACAAATGCCCGCGGCCCCAACGGCTTCCGGCTGGCCGGCGGAGGGCCCGACAGGCGGGCCGGTGAGGCAGGACATGACCCACAGCGTGGCCGCTGTCGCGTTGGCCGCAATCCCGGCCGCGAGGACCCAGGTGCCCGGCCTCGACCACGCGAAAAAAGCCCAAATCAGTTGGAAGGTCGCGAGTGCCGCAAAGAACACCCCCGACGGCAACCAATCCCGCCAGTGCATCGGCGCGACAGCGAAATGAATCACCGCCGCACCCAGCGAAGCGACCGCCGCGCAGCGCGCAGCCAGACGGCTGTCGGTCTTCGTTGTTTCTCTGGTGGCCATAGCTGTCGACCCTCACACAGCGGCCGAATCAACACGAGCAGCAGCACATCACGGTCACGTCCCAGATCAGCAACGCACCAATGCCAACCTTGGGTCGAATTGATCCGGCTGGAGCTCCGCCGTTGTCCTCGCCAGCAACACCTTGCGGAACGTGAATCAGGCGAACCGGATAACCGGAGGGCCTGACGACGCGTGCATAGCGTTCGTGGGGCTACTTCTGCCCCACTCGTCGACAAGCCGCTGACCTGTGCAGAAATTCGTCCTTCTTGGTGGTCGCTAAAAATACCCAGCCCCTCTTACGCTCGCCCCATGGCAAACAGCAATCGTCTGAACGGCAAAGCCGGGCAAGCGAGACACAAGAAAGAGACTGCAGATGGAAGCTATACCTAGCCGGGATAACTCGACCCCAGAGGAGCCGGAGGAAGCAATGTGCGCGGCCAGCTCGCGTACGGCTTCAGTTACGCCGATAACGGACGCCCCAGGTTGGACCAGGGCACTCTTCCACGAGGATGTTCTGTACACGACACAAGAGCTTGCCGCGATACTCAAGGTCAGTGATTCGACAGTGCGCCGTTGGCGCATGACTTGGCGGGGTTCGTCGACCATTGAGCGGCGCGGACCCGAGCCGAAAAGGATGACGGACCGCACCTACCGCTACCTCGGTATTCATGTCATCGTGTGGTTGGACGAACTCACAGATCCCTTCGACGCCGCCTAATGTCCGACATGATCAACCTTCCGGTCGCAATCTCGCTGTCCACGGACATAGAGATTCGCGACGGGTTGGCCGACGCGTTCAGGGCCCGCGTTCGATGGACCGACCCGGAAACCAAAAAGCGGAAGTCAATTTCAGAAACATTCGCCACCCGCGAGGAGGCGGAAGAGTGGATTGGCAAAACCCAGGGCGCGGCGAGACGGGGCGTTGATCCTTCGGTCGCAGCAATGACAGTGGCTGAGTACGGCACTGCGAACATGAAATTGGCGCTTCGAGGACTCGCAAGAAAGACCACCGACCCCTATCTTGCCGGCTGGCGCAAACGGGTTGTACCGATCCTCGGCCATCTGCCGATAGCGATGGTTAGCAACGGAATGGTGGATCGCGCCATTAAGGCCTGGGTTGCAGATGGCGGAAGCCGATCGACGGTCAAGAACTCACTCGCGGTCTTGGTTTTGGTGATGGAACAAGCTGTCCGGGACGAGATCATCGAACGCAACCCGGCCAGGGTCTTCGGCTGGCAGC
>VERS01000058.1 GCA_018882545.1 Mycobacterium sp. | reverse complement strand
GGCCAACACCGAGGGTGTCACGTTGGCCCCGATCACCGACGGCCGGTGGAGCTGTGTGCAGTGGGGTTCGCACACCCCGCCGTTCTACCCCGAGCCGGATGTGCACCCGGTTGAGGACGCGTTGCACGCCGCCGACCCGATGGGCTGAGCGCCGGTCGACATCCAGACCACCCTTACCCCGCCTGCAGGTGTTCCCGGGACCGATGGTCGCACCCGCAGCCGATCACCGCACAGTCGACGCTCAGTGAGTGCATCAGCACCTCGGGGTGGTCGCAGCCCGGCTCGGTGCACTGCGGCGGTTGTCCGCAATGGTGGATCAGCGTTCCGTGGCAATGCGGCCGCCCGGCCAGGCATTCCCGGCAGTCATCAGTCCCCATGCAGCCTTCTTAGCACCGGCTGCTGACAGCTTCGGGGTGCCTCGCCGCGAGCACCGTTCGGTGACTCGCTGCCGACGTATGATCGGGGCGTGCGGGCCGGGAGAGGGAACGTACTTGTCACTCCGTTGCGGACCGCGATCGCAGCAGTGCTCACCGCCGCCGTCACCATCGGTCTGGGTGCAGACGACGCCGGGCGGCACGCCGCGCTGAACCCGAGCCGCATCGGCGGGCCCTATGCGGCCCTGCTGGCCAGCTCCACCGATCTGGGGTCATCGCGAGGCCCGCTGGTGCGGCTGACGGCCGCGCTGCACCGGGCGGGCCGGCCGGCCCTGCTGCAGCACTGGGCCGACGGCCGCAGCCTGACCGTGCGCTGGCGCGAGGGTGACGCCTGGGCGGTCCTCGAGGGCAGCCCGGCCGCGGTGTCGGAGGCCCTCGGGGTCGACGTGCACGACTACCGAGGGCGGCGCGGCCAGAACTTCTACGCTGCCGCCGACCAGCCTGTCGTGCCGGCCGGGCTGGTCGGCGAGGTCGCCGGGCTGGGCCGGATCCTCAGCTACACCCCGCATCGGGAGTCTCGGCCGCCGGGGTGGCCGTTGCCGGCCGAGGTGCCCGGCCAAGGCCTGACCCCCGACGCCCTGCTGCGCACCTACAACGCCCTGCCCCTGCGCAAGGAGGGCTACACCGGCAAGGGCGTGACCGTGGTGGTGTTCGCTTTCGACGGGTTCGACCAAGCCGATCTGGACGCATTCAGCGCCGCACACAACCTGCCGCCGCTGATCCCGGAGGTGGTGGGCGGTCAGCCCCCGCACCGTCGGGGGGAGGCGGCGATGGATCTGCAGGCCGTGCACGCCGTCGCCCCCGACGCCCGCAAAGTTCTCGTCAACGCCATGCCGACCGTGGAAGGTGACGGCGCGTTTCGCAAGATCGCCGAGATGATGGAGGACACCGACCGCCGCTATCCCGGCGCGGTGTGGACCTTCTCCATCGGCTGGGGCTGCGACAAGCTGTTCACCGCCGCGGATCTGGTGCCCGTTCGTGCCGCGCTGGTCGGGGCGCAGGCCAACGGCACCACCGCCTTTGACGCCAGTGGGGATCTCGCCGGCCTGGAATGCAAGGGCGGTGAAGAATGGTCGTCCCCGCCGAACGCCGACAACGTCGGCCTGGACGCCATCGCCTCCCTGCCGGAGATGACCAACGTCGGGGGCACCACCTTGTCCACCGACGCCGGCGGAGGGTGGCTTTCCGAGCAAGCGTGGTTCGACGCGCCGCTGTCGCAGGGCTCGGCCGGCGGGGTTTCGGCCCTCTTCGACCGGCCGTCCTGGCAGGGACGGGTGGCCCTCAACGGCGGCGTCCGCAAGCGGCTCACACCGGACATCTCCGCGGTCGCCGACCCCTTCACCGGGATGCGAATCATCTTCAACCAGCAGGAGATCATCGGCGGCGGCACGTCACTGGCCGCCCCGATCTGGGCCGGCTTCGCTGCGATGATCAACCAGTACCTCACCGAGAACGGCGGCAGCCTGCTCGGTGACCTCAATCCGCTGCTCTACCGGATGGCCGAGGGCGCGAGGTTGCCCGCCTTCCGGGATGTCGTCCTGGGCGCCAACGCCGTCGCCGCCGCCGGACCGGGCTATGACCTGGTGACCGGGCTGGGCACGCCGAATGTCGACAACCTGGCCCGCAACCTTCTCGTCCTGCAGAAGCTGATGCCGTGACCGGCACCCATGCCGTGGCGACCATGCAGTGCCCGCGGTGCCGCGTGGATGTCCCGTCGGCGAACTTCTGCGGGCTGTGCGGCTGCCAGGGGGGACACCTGAAGGTGTTGCGTCCCGGCACCTTCGGCGCCGAACCCCGCGAAGAGGTGCTGCGCCCGTTTCTGGTGAGCTCACTGTTTCCGCATCTGCCGGACAGATCGCGCACCCCGTTCCGGGTGACACTCGCCGTCGCCGCGGTCGGGCTGATCGTCTCGGCGGTCCTGCGGCTTCCGGCGCTGGGGATCGCCGTCGCCGCGCTGGGACTCCCGCTGCTTTTTGTGCTCTACCTGCGCGCATCCTCCACCGACCGGGACTTCCCGCGCACCGCCCTTGTCCTGAGCGGTGCGCTCGGGGCGCTGCTGGGGGCGGCCTGGGTGGCCGCCAGCGGGGTGTTCGTCGCGCGCACCTACGGCCTGCCCATGTCGGTCGGTCTGGCCCTGCACCATCTGTTCCGGGAGGGCTTGGTCATCCCCGTCGCCGGGCTAGTGCTGATGGTGACACCCATCGTCATTGTGCGGCTGGTGCGCCCGGGCAGCCGGGAATCGTTGGACGGCTTCGTGATCGGCACGCTGGCGGGCCTGGCCTTCAGCGCTGCGGCGACGTTGGTCCGGTTGGCCCCGCAGGTCGCCGCGGGTCTGGTCGCCCATGCCCGGCCGCTGCAGGGACTGGTGGTCGAGGTCGTGCTGTGCGGGGTCACGGTACCCATCACCGCCGCCGCGGCCGGCGGGGTGGTGGGAATCGCGTTGTGGTTCCAGCAGCGCGACGATGCTGCCGAACACCACGGCCGGGTCCGGATGCTGCTGGTAGTGCTGGCTGGAGTGACTCTGCTGTTACATGCCGCTGTCGCCGTCATCGACAGCGTCGGGTTGCGCCAGCTGGTGATGCTGACGGTCCATGTCACCATCACCGTGCTCACCCTGATCCTGTTGCGCACCGCGATGCAACTGGCGCTGCTGCACGAGACGCACGATCCGGTCGCCGAGGATCAACCGCTGCTGTGCACCCGCTGCGAGATGGTGGTGCCCGACATGGCGTTCTGCCCGCACTGCGGAGCGGCGACCAGGGCTGCGTCGCAACAGTCCCGGCGGGAGCGTCGCGGCGCACTCCGTCCGCAGGCACAGGACGTGGCCGCGCGGACACCCCTCCACCCGGGGGGAGAGTCCGGGCAGCACTATCCGGGGTACGCGATGCCGGCGGACAGCTACCTCGCCCCGGTACTGCAGCGGCCCCGGTTCGGATGGCTGCTCAGCCGCTGGGGGATGACGATCATCACCGTTGCGGCGGTGCTCGCCGCCGCCGCCCTGGCGCTGACGCCCAAGATCGCCCGTTACGTGTGCCCGCCGGACTGCGGCAGGCCCCCCAGCGGATCCCCGGTGAAGGCGCTGCCCCGGTTCGAGGCTGCCGATGGTTCCTTTTCGGTGTCCCATCCCGCACCGGGGTCGTTTTACTCCGTCAAGACCGTGAAGTCAGGCGTCACAGCCACTCTGATGGCCGGTGACGGTGGCGTCTTGCAGTTGTTCTCGGAGCGGGCGGGCGGCCGATCGGCCAAGCAGGTGGTCAACGCGGTGCTCAAGAGGGCCTACCCCGACTCAACGGTTGCCTATGAGATTCCCAACGCGATGGTGGGCTATCAGCCCGGCTATGGCGAGATCGCCGACGACTGGCCGCAGGGTTCGACGTCGAGCTACGCCCGGGTTCGGATCGTGGTCCTGGCCGCGGTGAAGAACGACGTGGCGCTGATCGCCTTCGCCTCCGGTCCCCATCACCCGTTCGGTCCCGACTTCGGTCCCGGCCCGCCGTCCGGCGCCAACCTGGAGATTGCGCAGGATATGGGCAAGTACGTCAACAGTTTTCGGTGGAAGGGCGACCCGGAACGGTAAGCGAACTCAGCTAATAGGTTCAGCCGCAGCCGAGTTGGTGCAGACGCTCATCGTCGATCCCGAAATGGTGGGCCATCTCATGGATCACGGTGATCGCGACCTCCTCCACGACGTCCTCCTCGGTGTCGCAGATCTCAAGCAGGCTCTCCCGGAAGATCGTCACCGTGTCCGGCAGTGCGCCGGCATAGCTGGAATCCCGTTCGGTGAGCGCGATGCCCTCATAGAGGCCGAGCAGTTCCGGATCGTGCGGATGGCGGTCGGCGACGAGCACCACCACGTTGTCCATCGCCGCGGCCAGGTCGGGGGGGATCAGATCCAGCGCATCGGCGACAAGATCCTCGAACCGCTCGGGGTCCATCCGGACCGGCATCAGGGATTGGGTTCGTCGCCCGGCATCGGCATGTTCAGCCGCTCCTCCGGGATCGCCGGGGGCGGCACCGGGGGCTGGCCGTTGATCAGCAGCGGACCCTTGGCGCTGTTGATCAGGGTGGCCCAGCCGCCGTTGCCCAGGGTGGCGCCGATACTGCACGACACCTGGCGGCTGCCGGCGGTCCAGCTCGGCAGGGAGACGGTGCTGTAGATGAGCGTCAAGGTGGTGTCCCGCAAGTTCACCGGCGCCAGGTAGGCATCTGCCAGCGTGTTACAGGTTTCTTTGATGAACTCATCCTGATCGCGGTCCGGCGGCAGACCCTCGGGGAATCTTTCGGCGAGGTTGACCGTGCCGATGACCTCCATGGCGTGCGGCGCCGCGCAGTCCACCGGGACATCATTGGGTTGGTTGGTCGGCGCGTCGATACCCAGGCAGGTACCCGGCGGCCACACCTTCGACTGATCCTGCTCGGCGACCCTGCCCTTGAACATCAACTGCTGGTTGGCCGGGCCCTTCAACTGCAGCCCACACAGCATGCGCCGCTCGCCGGCGGTCTCCCAGGCCTTATCGCCGGCCCACAGCAGGCTGATGCTGAACCGACTGTTGGGGTCGTACCGGGGACCCAGGTATCGCTCCGTGGCCGGCTCACACTGCTCGGCGGTGATCTGCTGGATGCGTGCCGCTGAGGGCGGGTCGGCATCCGGGCCGTACTCCAAGCCGGGGTAGGCGCGCATGTCGATGGCGGCGGAGACCTCGAACCGGTGGTCGTCTTTGCAGTCGACGATGAACGCCGAGTCCAGCGCGTTGTCCGCCCAGCTCAGACAGTATCCCGTCTTGGCCTCGGCGAAAGTGGAGTTGATCGCGGGGGCCAGTGGCTCGGAGGGCACCACGGTGGCTAACGGGCCCTTGTCCCGGATCGGCAGGGCGATGACCGTCCCGGCGATGAGCAGGCCGCCCAGCGCGGTCAGCAGCAGCGCACGGCGGGTGGATTTGGGCTGGAAGGCGCTGAACCGGCTGCGGGGTTGCACCGGATCGGGTCCGGTGCCCTCGACCTCCGGGGCGTCGGTTAACTGCAACATCGCGCTCTATTGTGGCAGGTGCCGCACGCGGGGTGGCAAGGGCGGCCGGAGGACCGTTACCCGGTTGTGCTGTTCGGGTATCTCCGGTACCGGTTAACCGCAGGTTGGGGTGCGGAAAGTAGGGTCACTGACCGTGATCGACCTGAAAGTGTTGCGCGAGGATCCCGAGTCGGTGCGGCGGTCGCAGCGGCACCGCGGCGAGGATCCCGCCCTGGTCGACAGGCTGCTGCAGGCCGACGCTGCCCGCCGGGCCGCCATCGCCGCGGCCGATTCACTGCGCGGGGAGCAGAAGGCGGCCAGCAAGAGCGTCGGTTCGGCGAGTGCACCGGAACGGCCCGCGTTGTTGGAGCGAGCCAAGCAGCTTGCCGCGCAGGTCAAAGACGCCGAAACCCGGCAGGCGGACACCGAGGCGGCGTTCACCGCGGCGCATCTGGCGATTCCGAATCTCGTGCTCGACGGCGTGCCCGCCGGCGGCGAGGACGACTACGCCGTTCTCGACGTCGTCGGCGAACCGCGGACTATCGACGATCCCCGGGATCATCTGGAACTGGGCGAGGCGCTGGGTCTGATCGACATGGAGCGCGGGGCCAAGGTGTCGGGTTCGCGGTTCTATTTCCTGACCGGCCGCGGTGCGCTGCTCCAGCTGGGCCTGCTGCAGCTTGCGGTTCGGCTGGCAACCGAGAACGGGTTCACCCTGAGGATCCCGCCGGTGCTGGTGCGCCCGGAGGTCATGGCGGGCACCGGCTTCCTCGGTGCGCACGCCGAGGAGGTCTATCACCTGGAAGCCGACGATCTCTATCTGGTCGGCACCTCGGAGGTCCCGTTGGCTGGGTACCACGCCGACGAGATCCTCGACTTGTCCGCCGGCCCGCGTCGCTACGCCGGCTGGTCGTCGTGTTTCCGGAGGGAGGCCGGCAGCTACGGTAAGGACACCCGCGGCATCATCCGGGTTCACCAGTTCGACAAGGTCGAGGCTTTCGTCTACTGCCGTCCCGAGGAGGCCGAGGCCGAGCACGGGCGACTGCTGGCCTGGCAGCGCCGGATGTTGGAACTGATCGAAGTGCCCTACCGTGTGATCGACGTTGCCGCAGGCGATTTGGGATCCTCGGCGGCGCGCAAGTATGACTGCGAAGCCTGGGTACCCACCCAGCGCGCCTACCGAGAGTTGACCTCGACCTCGAATTGCACCACCTTCCAGGCCCGTCGGCTGGGCACCCGCTACCGCGACGCCAACGGCAAGCCGCAGATCGCCGCGACCCTCAACGGAACCCTGGCCACCACCCGCTGGCTAGTGGCCATCCTGGAAAACCATCAGCAACCGGACGGCAGCGTGCGGGTACCCGCAGCGCTGGTGCCCTATGTGGGGGCCGAGGTGCTGCAGTGATCGAACTGGAACTGGATGAGCTGAAAACATGGTTCGGATTCGGGGTGGCCGGTAATTTCACCGGGCACCTCGAACAAGCCGGCGAGGCAGCTGATTTCGCAGGTGTGGACAGCAAGGGCGATGCCCCCAAGGGGATATTCCCGTGGTACGTCCCGGGTTATGACGGCCAACTCGGCGCATTTCCCCTGTCTCACGACGCACTGATGATTCCGGCCGTCATCGCGGACTCCGACGAGGGGGTTCCCCTGAACCTCCAGATTGAGCCCGAGGTGGGGCTGGCCTGCGAAGTGGTGTGGCGAGGTGACACCGTTGTCGCGTTGCGCCCCTTCGCATTAGGAGCCTTCAACGACTGCTCCATCCGGCGGCGAGGCGCCCGGAAGATCAGCGACAAGAAGAACTGGGGTCCGGCCTCCAAAGGTGTCGCCCGCGAGTTCTTCGAGGCTCACGACCTGACCCCCGAAGGGCCCACCGCGACCCTGCGCCTGCTGTGTCATCTGCGTACCGCCGACGGTGTGCACCACGAGTACGGTGTCGACAGTCCGCTGCTGGGTTACTCCTACTACGGTGCGGTGCTGCTGGACTGGATCGTCGAGCGGCTGTCGAATCAGCGGGGCGCGCCGGATACCCCGTTGGAGGACGTCGGGGCGCTGATGGTCGCCGCCGGGCGTCCCAGCCGCGCCCTCATCGGGATAGGCGCCACCCGCTACACCAGTTATGGGACGAGTTCCTTCCTCGAGCCCGGCGACGAGGCGATTGTGCGGATCTATGACACCGCCGGGCCGGACTCCTCGGCGTTGCGGCAACTGGTCTGGGAGCCCTGAGCCGGCGCGATCCGCCGAGCTGCGGTTTCAGCGGCGGCGATTGCGCCGGGCGAGTTCCAGCGCCCCGAGGGCGGCTCCGCACAGCGGTGCGTCGCGGCCGAGTGCGGTTGGCGTTATCGCGACGTCGGCAAGGCTGGGAAGCTGAAGGCGTTGACCCAGCGCCTCGATCAGTGGGGCAGCTTCGGCGAGGGGGCCGCCCACCACGATGGCGCTCGGGTCGATCGCTGTGGCGATGTTGGCGATGACCCGGGCGATGTCGTCGACAAGCGGACCAAGATCGGTCACGGCACCGGGGTCGTTGAACAACTCGAGAGCGCGGGCGGTGTCGATGGATCCGCCCCACCCATCGTGGGTTCCAATGGGCGACCGGGCGAGTCTGCCCATGAAAGTCTCCTCGTTCTCCATTCTGGTGAAACAGATCTCGCCGGCCAGACCGTGGTGTCCCCGGTGCACTTGGCCGCCCAGAAACAGGCCCGCGCCGACACCGGCACCCAGATAGATGTAGAGGAAGTCGCTGGCCTGCTGCATCGACCCGACCCGGTGTTCGGCCAGGGTCGCCCAGTTGACGTCGTTGTCGACATGCACGGGACGCCCATCGGGAATCCCCAGCGCCGCGCCGAGGGCGGCGTTGGCCGCGGTGAACGGTGAAGTCGGCCATGCCCTGATGGTGGAGGTGCGGGGGTCGATCGGTGCGGCCACACCCACGGCGGTGGCCAGGCAGGGGCTGTCGAGGCGATCGCCGATGTCCTGCATCAAGTCACGGGCCCGGCCGAGTGCCGCCGGGACGTTGTCATCGGTGAGGGCATCC
>VERS01000662.1 GCA_018882545.1 Mycobacterium sp. | reverse complement strand
CGCGTTGTGCACCATCCGGACGATCACCCAGGCCCGGGCGCGGTCGGCGTCGAACCCGGCCGCCTCGACCAGCGTCCACAACCGCCGCCGCACGCCGCCGCGCACATCACCGGCGATCTCGTCCCAGCGGTTCCACAGCAGCGGGGCCAGTTCGTAGTGCGGATCCCCGTTGACCGGTTTCGGGTCGATCGCCAACCACGGCGCGCGGTCACCGGCCAGCACGTTGCCGTAGTGCAGGTCGGTGTGCAACACCCGATCGGGCACCGTCCGATCGCGGCACAGCTGCGGGCCCAGGGCTGCGGCCTGCTCGACGAGTCGGCGCGGAATCGGCGCGCCACGCGGCAGCTTCGTCAGCTCGCCGCTCCAGCGGCCGACGCAGGCGGACAGGTCCCGCAGCGACGGCATCGCCGCGATGTGCAGCTGCCGGTAGAGTCCGGCGACGATCGTCAACGCCTCGGCGGCCGGCCGGTTGCCGGCCGACAGATCGACCGGATGCAGCCGCTCGAGCAGCAGCGCACGCACGCCAGGATCGGCACTGAGCAGGCGCACCGCCCCGCGGCCCGACCAGCCCCGCAGCGCGAGATGCTCATGCTCGGACTCCTGGTCGGGGAAGCCGATCTTGAGCATCGCCGCGCCGTCGTCGGTGCGCACCGGGAGCACCAGCGAGCAGTGCCCGTGGGCCGGCGGGCCGTCGGGGCGCAGGTTCCACTGCCCGGCCACCCGGTGCAGGATCGAGGGCAGCGATTGCACCCAGTCCGCCCACTGCGGCCCGCGCCGGGCCATCTCCTGCACGCCGGCGGGGACGGCGAACCGGCTCACCGCGCGCCGACGCGACCGCGGCGCAGCATGGCGGCGATCGCGGCGGTGACCACGCCGAGCAGCAGTCCGGTGATCACGCATTTGCCCGCCAGACCGAGGGTGAACGCGCGGGGGTCCGCCGATTCGCCGAAGTTCGCCGAACCGCCGCCGCTGACGACCAGGTACAGCACCGAGACTGTGCTGCCGGTCACCGCGATACCCAGCGCGGTACCCAGTTCGAAGGCGGTCTCGGAGATGCCGGTCGCCGCCCCGACCCGGTCGGCGCTGGCACTGGTCAACACCAGGTCCGAGCAGACGGTCACCACCGACCCGAAGGAAAAACCGAGCAGCATCAGCGGGACCACCATGGCCGGATAGGACACCGGGAGCGTCAGACCGAGGGCGATGAGCCCGACCGCGCCCACCGACAGCCCGGTCAGCAGAATCGCGCGGTGCCCCCACCGGCCGATCAGCCGGGCGGTGTAGGTGGCCGTCAGCAGGCTGGTGACCGACTCCGGCAGCGTTGCCATCCCGGACTGCAACGGTGAGAAGTCCCCGACCTGCCGCAGGAAGATCGGCAGGAAGAACAACGCACCGATGTTGGCGAACACGATGACCAACTCGGCCACGATGGCCGCGCTGAACTGGGACTGGCGGAACAACGACAGGTCCAGCAGTGGCACGGCCTGGCTCCGCTGCCGGCGCAGGAACACCCACAGCAGCACAGCTCCGATCACCAGTGCCGCGTAGGCCGGCCAGAAGCCCAGCCCGGAGTGCGCCAGTTCGGTGACGCCGAAGACCACACCCAGGATGCCCAGCGTTGAGTATCCGACCGACAGCGGATCCAGCGGGTGCCGGTTCTCGCTGCGGGCCTCCGGCAGCATCCAGGCGCCGACCGCGACAATCAGCGCGACCACCGGAAGGTTCACCAAAAGCACCGAGCCCCAATAGAAATGCTCGGTCAGCAGACCCGCGACGGTGGGCCCCAGCGCCGCGCCGGCCGCACCGCTGGCACTCCAGATGCCCACCGCGCGCATGCGCTGGGCGCCGTCGGTGAACACGGTGCGCAGCAGGGCCAGCGTGGAGGGCATCAGGCCGGCACCGGCCAGACCCTGCAGTGCGCGCGCGGCGATCAGCGCCTCGGCGGTGGGCGCCAGCGCGGC
>VERS01000661.1 GCA_018882545.1 Mycobacterium sp. | reverse complement strand
ACCGCACCCAGTGCCGCGGCCAGTCCGGCGAACGCACCGAATTGCACGGCCCATTTGGTGGGGGTGAAGGTCAACAGCAGCAAGCCCACCGCGGTGCTGCCGACCAGCCGCCACACCGGCCCGCGGGCCAACCCGGGTAGGTGGCCCTTGCGCAGCAAGGTCACCAGCATCCCGAACAGACACAGCAGCATCACCAGTACGGCGAACCGGCGGGTCAATGATGCCTCCGGCTGTTCCTCCACGGTCAGGAAGTAGTAGCGAAGGAAATCCTGATACCACGGGATCGTTGGCCCGACAACGTATTTGATCCGTACCGACTCCGCGACTCCGGCCAGGGTCTGATCGCGGAAGACCACCACGAAGAACACCGACAGGGCCGCCAGAAGAGCAGCCGTCGGTGCCAGCACACCGTCGCGCGATCTGCGCAGCCCGATGATGCCGGCGATGGTGCGCGCACCCACCAGCAGCGGGGCGACGGCGATCAGGCCCAGCGGAGCCAGTGTCGCGCTGAACACCGCCACCACGATCGCGAGCGCGGTGGGAGCCAACCGCCGGGTGGCGACGGTGCGCTCCACCAGCATCCACACCGCGAGCACACCGACGGCGATCAGCGGCTCGGGTCGCAGGCCGTTGTTGAACGGCAGCCACGCCGCCAGAAACAGTGCCCCGGCGGTGGCCACCGCAATCCGGTTGCCGGCCAGTCCGCCGCGGGCCGAGCCCAGCCGCGGCAGCACCGCGTGGTTGATGATCAGCCAGCTGGCGATACCCGCGGCCAGTGCCGGCAGCCGCATCCAGACGCCGTCGGCGCTGACCGCGGCCAGCCGCGCCAGCACCGACTGGTACCAATCGAAGGGTGCCTCGGCGGCACCGAAGTATCGGAAGTAGTTGGCGGAGTAGCCCGCCTCGTCGGAGATGCGGGCGATGGTGAGGTTGTAGCCGTCGTCAGAGGAGATCGCGCCGATGAGGTGCCACACCAACAGGGTGCCGATCACCCCGACGTCGGCCGGCCGGTGCCGCCACGACCGGCGCCGGACCCCGCCCGCCCGCCGCGGACTCCAACCCCGGTCAAGCACCGCCAGGGCGGCGATCGAGGCGATCACACACAGCACCCCGGTCACCATCGCGGCCAGCTTGAGCGTGGTGGGCCGGGTGATGACCCGGGTGTCGACGTCGATCCTGGCCGACAGACCCGGCACCGACGGCTCCTTGAGATCGGTGAACACCCCCGTAACCTGGGGTTTCTTATCAGGCGGCAAGGTGCCCGTCGCCCCGGGGATACCGACGAAATCCGCGCCGACCGCACCGGGGTTGGCCCACACCCGGATCTCGCTGCAGGCCCCGGCGGCCACGTCCTTGCGCGGCGCCACCGCGGCCACCGCATCGCGGAACGCCACGAAAACCGAGTCGGCATTGGCTTGGACGAACAGACCATTGCGGGTGGCGTCGATGCCCTTGGCCGGGTTGGTGGACATCAACACCCCGCCCCCGGGCGGCAGGGTGGCCACCGCTGAACAGGGGATGGTCGCCGCCAGCGCGGCCGGGGCTCCGGAGACCAGTGGTGCGGTGATGTCGCCGACGTCACCCTGGGGCCACAGGACCGTCGCGGTGCTCTGGTTGACCGGCAGCAGCGGTGTCAGCCCGCACAGCAGGATGCCGGCAAGCCCGGCGATGATCGCGACGAGACGGGCGATCCTGTTGGATTCCGCTCGCTGCCCGGGCACGAGCGTCGATGGTAGGCGAATCAGTGCCCTCTGCTCCCGCGAGCAGACACAAAGTCGCGCAAATCTTCGCCCAATTGTGCGATTTAGTGTCTGCTCGCGCCGGTGGCGGGGGCGGTGGCGGGCTCAGGCCGGGCGCAGCGGCCCCGGGCTCCACAACCCGCTGCGGGTGGCGGTGCCGAGATCAAGCCGCGCCGGGCTCGCGTCCGGCGCCAACAGGGTCAGCCGCTGCAGCGCACCCCAGTTC
>VERS01000660.1 GCA_018882545.1 Mycobacterium sp. | reverse complement strand
GTTCGCGGGCGTGCGCAACGACATGACCGTCGCCCGAGAGGAGATCTTCGGGCCGGTGCTGTGCATCCTGGGCTACGAGGACCTCGACCACGCGGTCGACGTCGGAAACGACACGGACTACGGACTCTACGGCTATGTTTCCGGCGCCGATCTCGACCGGGCGCGCTCCGTGGCGCGACGCATCCGCGCGGGGACGGTCTCCATCAACCACGCGTTCGACATCGCCGCCCCGTTCGGCGGCTACAAGCAGAGCGGAAATGGCCGCGAATGGGGTGAATTCGGGTTGCGTGACTACCTGGAGATCAAGGGAATCGTCGGCTACGGCTCGCGAAGTCGGTGATCGGATGCGGGTTCTGCTGCAGCGCGTGACTGCCGCGTCGGTGACCGTGGACGGAGATGTGGTCGGTGCGATCACACCGGAGCGCCAGGGCCTGCTGGCAATGGTGGGTGTCACCCATGACGACGACGTCGATGTCGCCCGGCGCATGGCCGAAAAGATCTGGCAGCTCAGGATTCTCGATGCCGAGCGCGCTGCCTGTGACATCGGTGCGCCGATCCTGGTGGTCAGCCAGTTCACTCTGTACGCGAATACCGTCAAAGGCCGCCGGCCGTCCTGGAATGCCGCCGCACCGGCCGCAATGGCCCAGCCTTTGGTTGACGATTTCGTTGCAGCGCTGAGGTCGTTGGGGGCCTCGGTGCAGACCGGCCGGTTCGGCGCCCATATGCAAATCGCGCTGGTCAACGACGTGCCTGTGACCGTCATGGTGGAACTGTGAGGTTGTTTTGTTACCGATCCGCGCTCCGGCGGCGACCACCGGCAACAGCTGACATGAGACAGTGAAATCCTATGCACACCTTCGTCAGCTACGAGGAATTCGGCCGCCGGTTCTTCGAAGAAGCTGTCACCGAGGAGAGGGTGGCGGCGGCATTCGCCGACATCGCCGGCGGCGACATCACGATGGGTCCGATGGCACAGGGGCCCGCGGGGTTGGCCAAGGTCACTGCACGGGTCAAGATCCAGCAACCACATGTGCGGCGCAACCTCGGGGAGACCATCACCTTCGCGGTGCGCATCCCGCTGCTGATCGAATTGATCGTGGACCTGCGGCTGGACAAACAGCGGTTCATGGTCGACGGTGACATCGCACTGCGGGCGACTGCCCGGGCCGCGGAGCCGCTCCTGATCGTCATCGACGTCGCCAAGCCACGGCCCTCGGACATCGCGGTCCACGTGACCTCGAAATCACTGCGTGGTGAGATCGTGCGGCTCATCGGGGGGGTGGACGCCGAGATCCGCAAATTCGTCGCCGCTTACGTCGCCGAGGAGATCGACAGCCCGGCATCCCAACAGGCCAAGATCATCGACGTCGCCACCCAGGTGGCCGCCGCCTGGGACGCCTGAGCACCCCGCTACAGGTCCAGGGTCAGGTGCCCGCCGGACGCTGCCCGCGAGACGCACGTCAGCATAGTCCCGCTGTCCCGTTCCGGCTCGGTGAGCAGCGAATCCCGATGCTGGACCACACCGTCGAGCACGCGCGTCCGGCAGGTGCCGCAGAATCCCTGCTGGCAGGAATACGGCGCGTCGATACCGCAGCGTCGGAGTGCCGCCAGCAGGGTCTCCTCGGCGGAGACCGCCACTTCCGCGCCGGTTGAGGACACCGTGACGCTGAAGGGTTCGCCGCCGACGACCGGTGCCGCGGCGAAACGTTCGAAGTGCAACTCCACCTCATCCCGACTCGCCAGCCGCTGCCTGACTAGCGTCAGCATCGCGGCCGGTCCGCAGGCGTAAACCGTTGTGCCGTCAGGGCATTGGCCCAGTAGGGCATCGGCGTTCGGTACTCCGTGGACGTCGTCGGTCCGGACCTCGATCCGATCACCAAAGCGGCGCACCTCGTCGATGAAGGGGATGCTGTCCGCGCTGCGGCCGACGTAGATCATCGACCAGTCCACCCCGAGGCGCTCGGCCAT
>VERS01000057.1 GCA_018882545.1 Mycobacterium sp. | reverse complement strand
CGGCGCTGGCCGCCGCGCGGGCCTCCGGTTCGGCGGCGCTGGCCGACCTGCAGGCCGTCGACGACGCCCTCGCCGAGGCGGAGCGCAACGGCGCCGACGCCCGGCTGATGCTGCTGGACCTCGACAGCGGTCAGCAGGTGCACGCCGCCGTCGCCGTCGGCAACCCCGACACCGCCACCCACGTCGCGGTCACCACCCCGGGGCTCAACAGCACGGTGCGCGGCACCCTGGGCACCATGACCGCCGAGGCGGTGGTGCTGCAGCGCGAAACCCTGCGGCAGCTGTCCGCCGCCGGCCGGCCCACCGAGACCGCCGCGGCGATCGCCTGGATCGGCTACGACGCCCCGCAGATCCCCGGCCCGGGCAGCCCGGCAGACCTGGCCCGCTCCGGGCTGGGCGGCTACCAGGTCAGCCACGACGGCGCCGCCCGGGCCGGGGCGGTGAGCCTGGCCCGGTTCTACGACGGCATCCAGGCCGCCCGCACCGGCGGCCCGGCGCACCTGACCGCGATCGGGCACTCCTACGGCTCGCTGACCACCGGCCTGGCGCTGCAGGTGTCCGGCGACCACGGGGTCAGCGAGGCGGTGTTCTACGGATCCCCCGGCATCGGCGCCGCCACCCCGGCGGACCTGAACCTGGCTCCCGGGCACGTGTATGCGATGGCCAGCCCCGATGACCCGATCCGGTTTGTCTACCAGGCCCCGCCGCTGGCGCGGGTGCTGGCCGCGGTCACCCCCGGGGTGGTCGACGATGCGCTGCTGTCGGTAGCCACGGTTTCCGGCACGGGTGCGTTCGGCCCCGACCCGGCCACCAACCCGAACTTCGTGCGCCTGGAGACCGGGCCCGCCGTCGTCACCGACCCCGGCGGGCCGGCGTGGCAGTTCGACGGGGCGGCCGGGCACAGCGAGTACCCGAAGCTGGGCTCCACCCGCGACCCCGACGGGGAGCCGTTGCCGCGCACTCCGGGCTACAACATCGCCGCCGTGGTGGCCGGCCTGGGCCAGCGAACCATCAGGACCGGTCGCTAGCCGCCGGCCGATGCGGCGCGCCGGCGATCCAGCGCGAACGCGCCGGGACCGACGAAGGCCAGCAGCAGGAACACAAAGCAGTACACGGCGGCCAGTTCGCCGCCGTTCTCGATCGGCAGCAGGCCCTTGGACTGGTGTGCGGTGAAGTAGGCGAACGCCATGGTGCCCGAGCCCAGGATCGCCGCCGGCACGGTGAACAGCCCCAGCATCAGCAGCACCCCGACGGCGAACTCGATCAGCCCGGCCCACCAGTACGGCCAGGTGCCGAAGGGCACCCGGCCGGAGGTGGAGGCCGGCCAGCCGAACAGCTTGGCGGTGCCGTGCAGGCCCCACAGGAAGCCCAAGACGATGCGACAGATACCGATGACGGTGGGGGCGAAGTGGCCGACGCGGGCCTCCAGAGAGTTCGTCACACCGGCCACAGTAGGCGATCCGGCGGGCCGCGGTGCGGTGTTGACAGCGCCTAGCTGGGGATTTGGCGGGTCCGGCGGCGCATAGGTAGCCTTTGGGAGCCATCGCGGGGTGGAGCAGCTCGGTAGCTCGCTGGGCTCATAACCCAGAGGTCGCAGGTTCGAATCCTGTCCCCGCTACCAGGCAAAACGGCCCTCGGAGGACTCTCCGGGGGCCGTTTTTATGCCATTTGGTCACACATTTGGTCACAAACTTCGCCGCGGCGTGGTCACACGCGGCCGGTCGGCGGGACCCAGGCGGTCCCGCCCCGGGACGGCGTGTGGCTTCCGTGGCTCTCATGCCGTCCTCCTCGCGGTTGTTCTGCCGAGGCCCTCACCGCACTGTTTTCCGGCCCCCAACCACGCGCCAGCTGCGTCGGTGCTCACCCCGGGCGCGGCCCCCGCAGGTGCCCGCACCGTGCGTGGGGTGCCTCTAGCCGCTGGCGAAGACTGGATCGAGGATGTTTATTACCAGGTTGATCTGTTCGTCGAGATTTTCCTCACAGACTGACTCGAGTTTTTCCTTGCGGCGCCATGCAGCCCACTTCGCTTGTCCCACTGCGCCATAACCGAGGAGATGCGGTGCAATAGGTTCAAGGGCGACCCTGCGGTGCTGTGCGACGGCCCGCGCCGAACGAAGCAACTCGCCGGGGTCGATTCCACGGCCGGCAATTTGGACGATGTCGACGTAGTCGCGCCAACGTGTGCTGGTGATGCCGCGTTCGAGAATGGTGACGCCCTTCTCGGCGATAGTGGTCTCGGGTGCGTAGCCGAGGAGCGTGATCGGGTTGCCGAATATCCGGTCGAGTGTGACCAGTCGGGGTGCTGGGACCATCGGGTCTCCGGTGGAGACGTCCCACACCGCGGCTCCCTCCCACCGGCCGATCGCCGCGGTGATCCGTACGCGGAACGCTGGGTAGTCGGCGTCTTCCCGGATCTGCTGTGTGCTGATCGTGTCGACGTCGAACACAACCCCGTCGTCGGCTTCGATGGCGGCGATGTCGCGGACAACCTGGGCCAGATGCTCAGCGTTGACGTCGGCACTGACGGCGTTGGAGTCGGCATCTCTTGTCGGGCGCCGCGCTCCGTAGGCGGCCAGCAGAACCCCGCCTTTGAGGACGAAGTCTCCGCGATGGGAGGTGCGGGTCAGGCGGTCAAGGAAGGACTCAAGCGTGTGCCGAATCAGGTACTCCCGGGTCGGTGCATTGCTCCCGCCCCTGGCCGCCATAGAGCGTGCGGCGGCTTGGATCTGGCGGAAAACCGCATCGCCCGCAGTCATGTGAGTATCTGAAGTGCTTGCAAGACTGGGAATTTCGCGCGTGGCAGACGGGAAGCCATCACAATCAGTCGAGCCGGCTTACCGCCCCGCCGAAGCCATTCGCGCAGTGCGTCGCGTGCCAATTCGTATCCGACTTCGCCGCGGAGGCGATACGCGTCAGCAATCGAGCGCTCGGGGGAGTAGATCCCGATCTTCTGGGTTGATCCCGCGATGGTGATCTCGTCGCGTCCGATGGCGAATGTCGCCGGATCGAACTGATGCCACGCGATCGCCCCCGTACTCGACGGCGTTCTCGAACCGCGGGGGATCGCGACATCCAGCGCCGCGGGGATCGTGTCAGTCAGGTCGTGGTGGGCGAGGGCGGAGGTTAGGCAGATCGTGGCGTCAGGGCGTCGGGTTGCGGCCTCGAGCTGGTCCCAGTCTGCGGTGGGTGCATCGCCTGGCAGGTAGATGCCGCGGGCGATCCGGGCCAAACGGCCGGCATTCGCCTCGCGGTAGAGGGCGCTACGCGACATGCCGGCCTGCGCGGCGGTGCCCGGTGTCAGGATCTTCATGAGCGCCGCTCCTTCGCGATCGGCGATACGAAATGTCTACAGCTAATAGTAGCTGTATACGTTTAGTGCCACCAAGGTGCGGCCGCGGCTGAGGTATGCGGTGAATTGCTCAGCCGACCATTGAATCGGCCTGGAGCACCTTGAGTGCATACCTCAACAAAGTAGTGAGGTATTTGCACTAGTTGAGGTATGCGGTAAGGGCCATCAGTTGACCAGGGAAGCGGCCTGGGTGCCTTGAGGCCGGTCGCGACTTGGCGGAACTCCACAAACGTCGCCGCGGCGTGGTCACGCCAGGGCATCGCCGGTCTCCTCCCAGGCGTTCCCGAGGAGGAAGTCGGCGGCCTGCTGGGCCGCCTCGTGATCGGCCCCCGCCCGGACGTGGGCATAGGTCTGCATGGTGAAGCTGACGTTGGCATGCCCGATCCGCTCGCTGACCACCTTCATGGCGACCCCGCCTTCCAGTGCGGCGGTGGCGTAGGTGTGGCGCAGGTCGTGGACGGTGATCCGGGGGACGCCCGCGGCGGCGGCGTAGCGCTCGATCAGGTCGACGAGGTTCTGCGGGTGCAGCGGCCGGCCGAACTCGGTGGTGAAGACCAGATCCCCGCCCTCGTAGTCCGGGCCGCGCAGGACCCGGATCCCGTCCTGCTCGGCGCGCCAGCGCCGCAGCGCCGCGACGGTGCGGGTGTCGATGGCGATGGTTTTGTCGGCGTTGGCCGTCTTGCCGCCGCGTTTGTCGCGGGCGCGGCCGTGCAGGACGATCCGGCTGTCGCTGAGAGTGATCGTCCCGTGCTCGAGGTCGACGTTGCTCCATCTCAGTCCGCACAGGTGCCCGCGGCGCACGCCGGTGGTCAGCTCCAGCAGGAACAGCGCCTGGAGCCGGTCACCGGGGACGGCGCGCAGGAACGCCTGGGTCTGGGCAGGGGTCCACACCGCGCGCTGCTTGCGTTCCAGCTTCGGCGGCTTGATGGCCGCGGCGGGGTTGTGCTTGATGTATTTCAGCGCGACCGCGTCCTCCAGCGCGGCGCGAAGGGCGGCGTGAATGTTGCGCAGCGTCTTGGAGTCCAGGCCGGCTGGTTTCGGCGCCGGGACGTTTCCCCGCTGATACCGGCGCACGGCCGCGCGGGCGGCGTGGATCGTGGTGCCGCACGCCTCGGAAACCGCCCGCGGGCCCGGCGGCTCGCCGGCGGCCACTCCCGCCGCCCAGAACTCGTACATCGGGCGGTTGTTGTCGCGCCGGGCCCGCCCGCCGTTGCGCAGCTCGACGTAGAGCTGCAGGATCCGCGACTCATCGAGCTTCTGCAGCTTCAGGCCGCCGACGCGGGGCACCACATACAGGCTCATCTGGTCGGCGTAGCCCTGCACCGTCGTGGCACTGGCGTGAAGCTTCTTGAATTCCAGCCATTCGGTGAGGAATTCGGCGACGGTCCGGTCGGAAGGATCGACGTGCTTTCCCTGCTGCGCCTCCTCGATGGCCGCCCGTTGTGCGTCGGCTGCCTCCTTCTTGGTGCGGAAGCCGCCCTTGGTGATCCAGGAGTGCCTGCCGGTGGCGGGATTGATCTGGGGATTGCGGAACTTGTAGTACCACGTGGCCCCGCGCTTTTTGATCGAGCCGTTCATAACCCGAACTTCTTCTTGAACGGTTCGAACAGGATCAGGATCCGGCCGCCAAGGCGCGTCACCTCGATCTCGCCCTTGCGGATCGACCGGTAGATCGCCCCGGGCTTAAGGCCGGTACTCGTCGCCGCCTCGGACACGGTGATCGCGACGCGTTCGGTATTGGGGTCAAACATGGCTGGCTCTTCCTTCTGTGGTGCGAGTGGGATTCGTATGCGGCGCAGCCACCCCGGCCCGTTTCGGGATGAGGGTTGGCCGATCCGGGCGGCGCCCCCGTCGCGCTGCGGGTGCCGCCCCTCCCAGATCGAGAGGCAGTTCCAGGTTGACCCCGGCCGCCCCTGGAGCCTTGGCTGAAAGGTGCGGGGCAGCAGGGTGATTGACGAGGTAGCGGTTGGAGCGCTGGCCACCGGAGTTGTCGAATCGGGAGTCACGGGTGATGAATCCGGCATCCTCGAGCTGGTTCAGGGCCCGCCGGACGGTGCTCTGCCCGCTCGATGCCGCCGCCTTGGCCAGCTCCCGCACCGTCAGCAGGCAGGTGAACGTGCTGTCCACGCGCAGGGCCAGGTGCAGTAGGACCAGCATGGCCACCGCTGAGCGAATGTCCTGATTCGCAGCCCACACAACGGCTTTGGTGTTCACGGGTCCGGCGGCCCTCCTCGCTCAGGCCTCGCGACCTGGGCGCGGGGTTCCGGCTTCGCGAAGCGCTACACAGACGGTAAGCCGACCCCCCGACTTTTCGCAGCCAGCACCCGGGGTGAAAATTCGGCCGCGGCGGGAGGTCGCGAGCGGTGCCGCGGTGTGCGCCCTATCGGCGCGGGCTCTGGGTGCCGCCCATCGCGGCGATGAATTCGCCTGCGGCGCGGCGCGCGTAGCCGTAGGCCCAATACCGGTCGCCGCGGCCCTCGCGGGTCTCGGCGGCCAGGGTCTCCAACACGGTGGCGCACGCCCGGGGAGAACTCAGGACGATCTGAGCGGCCTCGGCCGCGGTGGGGTGTTTGGTCTGAACTTCGATCTGCTTCTCGATACGGACGCGCTCGATGATCCGCTCGATCGGCTTCTCGATGATCTCGGTACGGACCGCGATCGCACCGTTGGCCGCTGCGCGCCGTTCCTCATAGGCAGCGCGCCGGCAGCGCTGGGAGCACCATGTCGGGGGTCGCCCCGGTCGGGGTTGAGTGGGTGCAGCAGGCAATTCCTTGCCGCAGCGTAGGCACTTCTTCTCGGCCACAGCGGCAGCTTAAGCGGAAGCGGTAATTAGTGGCGGACGAAATGCCGTTACCACTTCGTTATCCAAAGTGCACTAGGTGTGATGGGGTGTTGAGGGTCAAGACCTTGTCACTCTGCTGGAGGCTCATGCGAAGGGCACTTGAGCAGAGTTCTCCGCCGGTATCTTGCCTAAGACAAAAGGAGACGGGGAAGGGGGGCAAATCATGGACATCTTCAAGGTCCATCGGCAGCTGATCGACGACTACAAGTCCTTCACGACCAGCTCCGTCACTCCACTTGACCCCCGTATCGCCCAGTATGTCCAGGACGAACTCGCCGAAGGCAAGCAGTGGCCTGAGCCCTGGCTCTCACTGAATCCAACCTTCGCCACCGGCGGCTCAATCGACGATCTGGTCGCCGAAGGCCTGCTGCACCCGGAGTGCTCCAAGGTCTTCCGCCCCAAACGGGACGAGGCCGACGCGGGCAGCCGGCCGATCACCCTGCACCGACACCAGCGCGAGGCCATCGAGACCGCCCGCTCCGGAAAGAGCTACGTCCTGACCACCGGGACGGGCTCCGGTAAGTCGCTGGCCTACATCATCCCCATCGTCGACCGGGTGTTGCGCCAGGAGCCGCGCCAGCCCGGGGTGAAGGCGATCATCGTCTATCCGATGAACGCTCTGGCCAACAGCCAGGTCCTCGAACTCGAGAAGTTCCTGCGGTTCGGCTACGGCCAGGGCAAGGAACCGGTGACCTTCGCGCGCTACACCGGACAGGAGCAGGGCGAGGCTCGCGAAGCCATCTTGCGCAATCCTCCCGACATCCTGCTGACCAACTACGTGATGCTCGAACTGATGCTCACCCGGCCGGAGGAACGCCGGAAGCTGGTCGATGCCGCCAAGGGGTTGCAGTTCCTGGTGCTCGACGAGCTGCACACCTACCGCGGCCGTCAGGGCGCCGACGTAGCGATGCTCGTCCGCCGAGTCAGGGACGCCTGCCAGTCACCCGACATGCAGTGTGTGGGTACCTCGGCGACGATGGCCAGCGCGGGAACCGAGGCCGATCAACGCCGGGTCGTCGCCGAGGTGGCGACCGGACTGTTCGGCACCGAAGTCACCCCGGAGCGGGTGATCGGGGAGACGCTTGAGCACGCCACGACAGGTGACCGCAACGACGTCCCACAGCTGACCCGTGAAGTGGAAAGCGAAGGGGCGACAGGCGATTACGAGCAGCTCGCCTCGTCGTCGCTGGCCTCCTGGATCGAGACGACGTTCGGGCTGGCGATCGAGCAAGGGACCGGCCGGGTCATCCGGCAGCGTCCAGCCCGGGTACGCGACTCCGCCGCGCGGCTGGCCGGACAGACCGGGCGCACGGTGGACGAGTGCGCCCGGGCAATCCGCGCCACCCTGCTGGCAGGGTCGGCCGCGAAACATCCGGTCAACGACCGCCCACTGTTCGCCTTCCGGCTGCACCAGTTCCTCTCCAAGGGCGACACCGTCTACGTCTCCATCGAGCAAGAGGCCCGACGCCACATCACTTCGCAGTACCAGATCGCCGTCCCGGACCAGCCCGACCATGTGCTGATGCCACTGGCGTTCTGCCGCGAATGCGGCCAGGAATACCTCGTCGTCGCTCGCACTACCGAAGGATCGGAAACCATCTACCGCCCTCGCCGTGACCGCGACGCCAGCGGCGGAGACCAGGCCAACGGCTACCTCTATATCTCCACCGGGCAGCCCTGGCCGGTGGATCCGATTCCGGAGGGCCGGCTTCCGGACTCCTGGCTGGCTGACGGCGACGTCGTCGATCGTCGGCGGCCGTATCTGCCGCGGCGGGTCAAGGTCGATGTCGGCGGAACCGAAGTCACTGGGGGCGGCGTAGATGCCGCATTCGTTCCCGCCCCATTCCGATTCTGTCTGCGCTGCAAGATCTCCTACGAACAAGCGCGGGGTAGTGACTTTGCCAAACTCGCCACGCTCGACGCCGAGGGCCGAAGCTCTGCGGTCACGGTGCTGAGTACTTCCATAGTGCGGTCTCTGGACAAGATTCCCCCCGAGGAACTCGATTCGGAATCACGCAAGCTTCTCACCTTCGTCGACAATCGCCAAGACGCAAGCCTGCAAGCCGGTCACTTCAACGACTTCGTTCAAACTGTCCAACTCCGCGGAGCGACATTCCGTGCGCTGCAGTCGGGCAGCCTCCGACATGACGATGTTGCAGAGCGCGTCGTGGCAAGCCTCGGCTTGCGCTTCGAGGATTACGCTGCGAATCCCGAGGCCGTCTACGGCTCCCGCACCGCCGCCGAACGGGCATTCAAGGAGTTCATCGAATACCGCCTGTACTCCGATCTGCAGCGCGGCTGGCGGGTCACCATGCCGAATCTCGAGCAGACCGGGCTTTTGGTGGTCGAGTACGAGT
>VERS01000659.1 GCA_018882545.1 Mycobacterium sp. | reverse complement strand
ACCTACAACCTGCCCGCGGTGGATGTCCTGATCCTCGACGGGCCGACACTGGCGGGCATCTTCTCCGGGGCGATCCCCCGATGGGACGACCCGGCGATCACGGCGCTGAACCTGCCGACCGGAAGGGCGCACCCCAACCCCCGCACCGCGATGCCCGACATGGCGATCACGGTCGTGCACCGCAGCGACCAGTCCGGGACGACCGACAACTTCCAGCGGTACCTGCAGACGGCATCGGACGGGGCGTGGAAGGGCGGCGCGGGCAAAACCTTCGCCGGCGGGATCGGCCGCGGCGCCACGGGTAACCAGGGCACCGCCGAGCTGGTCAAGAACACCCCCGGGGCCATCTCCTACAACGAATGGTCCTTCGCCATCAGCCAGGGACTCGCCAGCGCCCACATCAAGACTCCGGCCGGGGTGACCCCCATCGGCGCCGACTGGGACGGCAGTTCGATCGCGCCCGCCACGATCACCGGTAGCGGCAACAACCTTGTGCTGGATTTGACGCCGGTGTACCGGCCGACCGCGCGATTCGGATACCCCATCCTGCTGGCCGGTTATGCGGTCGTCTGCTCGCGCTACCCCGACGGCGACACCGGTAAGGCGGTCCGGGCCTTCCTGCAGTCAGCGGTCACGGTCGGTCAGACCGACCTGAACAAGGTCGGCTACATCCCGCTGCCGACGGACTTCCAGACCAGGGTCGCCGACGCCGTCAACAGCATCGCCTCCTGAGTGCAGGTCGAACGTTCACCTGGCGGTAACCCCGGCGACGCCGCCCCGGGCTAGGGTGCCCGCGTGCAGATACACCTGGATGGCTACACCGTCGTCGACGACGAGGACGACGACCCGATTCTGCTGGATCCCAACGGCGCGAGCGTGGACACCTGGCGGGAGAACTATCCCTATGACGACCGGATGTCGCGGCCGGACTACGAAGAGCAGAAACACATTCTGCAGGTCGAACTGCTGAAGTTTCAGAACTGGACCAAGGCCAACGGACTGCGGCACGTCGTCGTCTTCGAAGGCCGCGACGCCGCCGGCAAGGGCGGCACCATCAAGCGGTTCATGGAGCACCTCAACCCCCGCGGAGCCCGCGTCGTCGCGCTGGAGAAGCCGACCGAGAAGGAAAGCACCCAGTGGTACTTCCAGCGCTACGTCACGCACCTGCCTTCGGCCGGGGAGATCGTGCTCTTCGACCGGTCCTGGTACAACCGCGCCGGGGTCGAGCGGGTCATGGGCTACTGCACACCCAAGCAGCACGCGGAGTTCGTCCGGCAGGTCCCGCTGTTCGAGCAGATGCTGGTCAATGACGGGATCAGCCTGACCAAACTGTGGTTCTCGGTGTCCCCGTCCGAACAGCGCACCCGCTTCACCATCCGCCATGTCGACCCGGTTCGGCAGTGGAAACTCTCGCCGACCGACCTGGCCTCGCTGGACAAATGGGACGACTACACCGACGCCAAGGTCGACATGTTCACCTGGACCGACACCGAGGTCGCGCCGTGGACGGTGATCAAGAGCAACGACAAGAAGCGGGCGCGGGTCAACGCGATGCGCCACGTGCTGAGCAAATTCGACTACGAGGGCAAAGACCACGAGGCCGTCGGCCAACCCGATCCGCTGATCGTCGGGCGCGCGGTGTCCCACTCCGACTAGCGCTGACTGGCGATTACGCCGGCAGAAGGCTCGGCGGGGCGCTACCGTCCGAAGGTCCACACCATCAGACCCGGAGCCCCGCACCCATGTCGAGTAAGAGCACCCCGCACATCGACCCCAAAGGCGAGGAGATCGCCGAGACGATCCTGCTCCCAGGCGACCCGCTGCGGGCCAAGTTCATCGCCGAGACCTATCTGGATAATCCCCGGTGCTTCAACGAGGTTCGCGCCATGTACGGCTTCACCGGTACCTACCGCGGCCGGAAGGTCTCGGTCATGGGCACCGGCATGGGCGTGCCGTCGATCGCGCTGTACAGCTA
>VERS01000056.1 GCA_018882545.1 Mycobacterium sp. | reverse complement strand
GCCCACACGCTGAAGGCCTGTTCGATCAGGGCGCCAACGGCGGCGGCGGCGAAATCGGGTTCGATGTCTCGGAATTCGCCGGCCGCCACCCCCTCGGCGACGATGGCCGCAACAGCGTCGTAGAGGTCGCTGGCGCCGTCGTACCACTTGACCAGGTCGGGATCTTTGAGCAGGTAGGTGCCGAAGAGTCCCTGCAGCACATAGGGCGACTGCTGAAGGTGGGCAACATCGAAGCGGATGTAGGCGTAGAGCCGGGCGGCCGGCGATCCGTCGGCGGCACGCATGCTCTGCACCACGCGCAGCGGCTCGTCGAGTGTCTCGGCGAGGAGTTCTTCGAGGATGGCCCGCTTGGTCGGGAAGTGGTGGCTCAGGGACTGCTGCCGGACGCCCACGGCGCCCGCGATCTCGCGGGTGCTCGCCCCGTGGTAGCCCCTCTCGTTGAACAGCCTGGAGGCTTCCTGGAGGATCCTCGTTCGCGTTGTCGTAACGGGCCGTGCGGATTCGGTCATTCGGGTCCCCTCGCTTCCTGACATGGTGCCAGTCGGCTGCCCCGAAGGCCAGTTATTCGGCGGGCCTCCCGGCGGCAAGGAGCTTTACTGTCAGGACGCCGGATAGACAGCGAATTCCGTCGCCTGACCGGACACACACTGGAAGATCAGCGGGCGACTCTCGACGGTGCCGGAGTAGCAGGTCCACGTTCCGTCAGTGTCGATCTTCTGGTACTTCTCGCCCTGCAGATCGTACTTCGCTGCGATCGCGTAGGCCTGGTCGCAGGAGATGCCGTCGCCGTTGATCTTGATCTGGTTGCCGCCCTGCGGGGCGCAGGTATTGGTGTTCCCGGCAGGGGACGCCTCGGGAGCCGGTGTGGACTCCTTCTGAGCGGACTCTTTCTGAGCCGGTGTGGACTCCTTCTGAGCACAACCCGCCACCGGAATGGCCAGCAGCACTGTCGAGATCAGCGTCGAGATCAACATGGTGCGAGTCGTCATGACCGGAACTCTATTACCGCAGCGTCTTGGCGCCACGCCAGGGGCGGCAGACGACCTTACTGTCATTTGACAGTCGCAGTCGGTGCGGTAGATGCTGGTCACCTGCGGGAGTGAGCAGTGGGCGAGAAGAGGCGTTGTGAAGTCGGCTGTGGTGGCGCGGGTCGGGGCGGCGGTGTTCGTCGCGGGGGTGTCTCTGGGTGGTGCGGTTCCGGTGGCGGTGGCCGATGAGGGTGATGGGGGCAGCGCGGCTGAGGTCGGGTCGGAGAAGCCGGGATCCTCGCGGCCGCCGGCGCGTGCGGGGGAGCGCAATTCGGTGGGTCCGCCGCGGCGCGGGGCCGCTGGGGAGCCCGCGGCGGAGGTCGTCGATGAACCCGCCGGGGTGGCCGGTGCGGGCCGGGTGCGCGGTGCCGTCCGCGGAGCGGACATTCGCGACGTGGAGGTTGTCGCGCCGGTCGAGGGTGCGGGCGAGCGGACCGGGGCGCGGCAGGTACCGGACTCGGTAGCGGCACCGGCGGCTGCGGTGGCACCGGCTGTCACGCCGGTGGGAGATCCAGTGGGGTTGCCGGTGGGGGAGTCGGTGTCGGGTGTGGTGCTGGCCCCGGCGCCGGTGGCGACGATCCCGGTGGGGGTTTCTGGCGGGGCGGGGCCCGCTGCGGCGGTGGTTGATCGGTGTCCGAATTGTTGGGTGGTGGGGCCACCGGTGAACGCGCCGATGCTGACGCAGTCGTTGGGTGCGTTGAGTGCGGGGGTGGGTCGGGTCATTGACACGGTGGGTCAGTGGTTGTCGGGTCTGTCGGCGAATCCGTTCACCGACTTTGTGTCCGGGGCGTTGTGGTTGGTGCGGCGCAGCCTGTTCCCGGTGGGTGCCGATGTGGGGTTGTGGGGCAGTGCGGGGTGTGTGGCGACCAAGGATTGCTCCGGCCGTGACCTCACCGGTGCCCGGTTGACCGACCTGGTGCTCGCCGACGTGAACTTCACCGACACGATCCTGGAGCAAGCGGATCTGTCCCGGTCGAACGCGGCGACCGCGCGGATGGACGGTGCCAATCTCACCGGTGCCCTGCTGGTCCGGACGGTCCTCACCGGTGCCGGCCTGTCCGGTGCCGACCTCTACGGGGCCAACCTGCGGTCCGCGATCCTTGACCGCGCCGACTTCACCGGTGCCGACCTGCGGGTCCTCAACATGCCGATGGACGCGCGCACCGGGATCGGAGCCAGCAGGTCGCTCAGCGGAGCGAACCTGTCCGGGCTGAACCTGACCGGGGTGGATTTCACCGGCCGGGACCTCGCCGGCGTCGATTTCACCGGAGCGATCCTGACCAACGCCATCCTGAGCGACACCGTCCTCACCCAGGCCGACCTGAGGGGAGCCGACCTGGCAGGCGCGCGACTGGACGGCGTCAGCGACGCCGACCTGGTCAGCGCTCGGTGGGCGGGGGCGAACCTCGCCGGCCAGAACTTCGCCGGCCGCAATCTCTCCTTCATCGACTGGGCGGGGGTGGATCTGAGCGGTGCGGTGCTCACCGAGGTCAACCTGAGCCGGGCCGACCTCACCGAGGCGATCCTGACCGGGGTCAGCGACGCCGATCTGGTCAGCGCCACCTGGAACGGAACGACCCTGACCGGCGTCACCCTCCGCGGCCGCAACCTGGCCGGCATCAAACTTCCCGAGGCGATCCTGACGTCGGCCGACCTGACCTCGACGGTGCTGACCGACGCCGTGTTGAACCGCGCGGACCTGCGCGGGGCCATCCTGGCCGGTGTCACCGACGCCGACCTGGTCAGCGCGGACCTGCGGGGAGCCATCCTGGCGGAGCAGAATCTGAGCCTGCGCCGTCTCACCGGCATCGACCTGACCGACGCCGACCTCACCAACGCCATCTTGACCAGGTCGCTGATGGGGAAAGCCATCCTGGTGGATGCCAAGCTCGGCGGGGCGGATCTCAAGGGCACGTTCCTCTTCGAGGCCGATCTGACCAACGCCGTCCTGACCAACGCCAAGCTCCACCACATCGGTGCGTTCGACGATCCGGGCGCGCTGGTGACCGATCTCAGCAAGGCCATCCTCACCAATGCCGTCTTAGAGGGAGCCGACCTGCGCCGGGCCATCCTGACCGCGACGACCCTGACCGGGGCGAGGCTGACCGACGCCGATCTGCGCGGTGCTGCTCTTTCCGGACTCAGCGACGCCGACCTGGTCAGCGCCACGTGGACGGACGCCGACCTGTCCGGGCAGAACTTGAGCGGCCGCCGCCTGGCAGGCATCGTTCTTGCCGGGGTGGATCTCACCGGCGCACGGCTCACCGGCTCCGACCTGAGCCAGGCCGACTTGACCGGAGCGACGCTCGCCGGAGTCACCGACGCCGATCTGGTCAGCGTCACCTGGAATGGCGCCATCCTCAGGGGCGCGGACCTTTCCAACCGCAACCTCGCCGGGATCAAGCTGCCCGGAGTGAACCTGTTCGGCGCCGATCTGAGGGGTACCACCCTGACCCAGGCCGAACTGTCCGCCGCCGATCTACGGCAGGCGAAGCTGGCCGGCGCCAGGTTGGGCGGCGCTCGACTGGCCAAGACCGACTTCCGTGGCACCGATCTGCGCGGGGTGATCCTCGCCGGCGTCTCCGACGCCAACCTGGTGAGCGCGGACCTGCGCGGCACCAAACTGGGCGGCCAGAACCTCAGCGGCCGCAACCTTTCCGGTGTGCAACTGGCGAACGCCGATCTGCAGGGGACCATCCTGACCGGGGTGAACCTGTCGGGGGCCGATCTCTACAAGGCCGACCTGCGGGGAGCCAACCTCAACGGCGTCACCAACTTCGGCACCGCGACGCTCACCGGCGCGAACCTCAGCGGCCAGCCGCTGATCCGGCTGGACCTCTCCGACAAGGACCTCACCGACACGAACTTCAGCGGCGCGATCCTGACCGGTACGGACTTGTCGGGGGCCATCCTCCGGGGGGCGATTCTGAGGGACGCGAAACTGGTCGGGGCGAATCTCTCCGGCGCGGCCCTCGGTCAGGCGGATCTCTACCGCGCGAACCTGCGGGATGCCAACCTGGATTCGGCGACCAACATCCGCTCGGCGAAGAACTTCGACCGCATCATCTCCCTGGTCGGCGTCGACCTCAGCAACACCGACCTGCGGGGCATGGAGTTCGTCGGCCGGCTCGACGGCACGGGCAACCTGTCCGGTGCCAGCTTCGAGAACGCCGACCTGGCCGCCGCCGAGTTCATCAGGGCCGACCTGACCAACGCCACCCTCTACCGCGCCGACCTCACCGGCACCAGGTTCGTCGACGTCGTGTTCCGCAACACCACCTGCCCGGACGGCTCCAAAACCGACACCGGCTGCTCCTCGGCCGGCGCCGCGGTCGCAGGCACCGAGGTGGCGCGCGATCCGGCCCGCATCGAGCGCATCGAGGAGAACCCCGACTTCAGTTACGCCGACGCTATGGCCGCGAGCCAGTTCGCCGAACTGGCCTACCAGTGGCGCGACAACAAGAAGTTCTCCCTGCTGGTCGACTTCTCCGGGTGGCAGGGAATCACCGTCGACCCCGCGGACCGGGCGGCGGGTGGGTTCTCTCCGGCCGCGGGGGGCTACGGCGTTCGGGGCCAGCAGGACGGCATCACCGTGAACAGCTATGCCTTCGCGGGCCGTCGGACGGCGGCGGACGGAACGGTGCAGTTCGTCCTCGCCGTCGAGGGATCCAATCCTCCGCTGCAGGAGCCGGCCGACTGGGTCGCCAATGTCGCCGCGCTCGGATGGTCGCGGTACTGGGCCAGCCTGCAGCCCCTGATGGTCGAGGTGATCGACCAGATGGTTGCTGCCCGGCAGGGCGGTTCGCCGGTCCAACTGATCCTGACCGGTCATAGCCTCGGCGGCGCGACAGCGATGATCGGCTATGCGGATCTCCTCGCTCCGCGGGGCAACCTGTATCCCGACACCGACAAGATCCGCGGAAACGAAGTCCTCGGAGACGGGCAACGCATCTGGGACCGGGTCGGAACCTGGGATCCCGCCACCCGGCAGGCCATTCTCGATGCGACGACGGTGTATACCTACGGGGCGCCCAGCCCGCTCATCGACCCGTTGAAACTCCCAGCCCGAGCGGCGGAGAGGTGGGTCAACGACACGCTTGTGGTCGCCATGAGCCCTTTTCCGCTGACCGCCATCGGTCCGGCACTGCCTATGCTCGCCAAGTTGCTCAGCGTCCTGGGGGAGGTGCCGGACAGCGCGCTCCCGCTGCCGTTCCGCAGTGACGTCGACAGCGGTGCGCGTGATCGCATCTTCCAGTTCGAGCATCTCCCGCGCGCCTACAACACCCCGGACGGGGACGCCCCCTGGGGGCGGAGGCCTACGCCGCAAGCCGATTCGGTGCCGGCGCTCGGCGACCGGGATCCGGGCACGCTCCTGCAGGTGGTGCTCGATCCACCCGTGTACGACCGATACGGCGGCGGGATACCCCACGGTGTCGACCTCTACGCGGAGTCGGTTCTACGGCTCATGACCGACAGCCAACTGCTGTGGCCGTATCAGGTGCGGCATCCGGAACTGTGGAAAGCCGGCAGGTACTACCCCGAGTTGCGTCGAACCCCAGCCGGGCAGGGCAGCGCGCGAAACGACTTCTTCACCGACAGCGGCGGCCAGGGCAAGGGCGGTAACGACGTGTTCGCGTTCACCCGGCCCGGGTCGTACACCGTCGACGGGGGCGCGGGCAGCGATGCCTACACCATCAACGGCTTCGGGATCACGCTCACCCTCGACGGTTCGGTGGGCTCGGGACGTGACTCGGTGATCTTCACTCTGCCCGCGACCCGCGCCCTCCAGGTCACCCCGACGGTGCGGCCCGGCTTCGGGGTGGACGTCGTGCTGACGTCCCGAGCGATGAACGGTCCGGGGTCATCGACCGTCACCATTCGCAACTGGGACGAGTGGGCTCTCAGCGACGTCTATGCGAGCAGGCAGAACCTGACCGGGAGGCGTTGGGAACTCGGGGACTTCCCGATTCTCCTGCGTTATGACACCGAGGCGGCCGTCGGCCCCGTGAGCTAACCCAGCAGCGTCGCCACGATCCCGGCCAGATAGCCCAGCCGGGCCACCTCCGAGGGCCGGAACTGCGGCCCGCCCGGTCGGCCCAGGACCATCGCGGTGTGCGGATCGCCCAGCGGGGCGGCGGCCATCGAGGTGTCCATATCGCGCCACAATTGCGGCACCCACTCCTCGGTCCCATCCAGCGCGGCCGCCTGGCTCATCGGCAGCCACGGGGTGTCGGCGGCCCGGGTCTCCGGCGCGCCGGGGCTGCCGACGATCCGGCGCGGTCCGGCTTCGGTGAGTTCGACCACGGTGCACCAGCCCACCCGCAGGATTCGGGGAGCTTCGTCGACGAGCACCTGAAGTTTCGCCGGCCGGCCCGGCGCGGCGGCGACGTGGTCGACCAACTCCAGCTCGCGGTGGGCCTCCAGTAGGCCGGTGTGCGGGCGGATGGTCTCCACCCGGACGCCGTTGAGGGCCTCGGCGGCGGTGATCAGCATGTCCGGCATCGCCCCGGCCGGCAGATCCACCACCAGGTCGTCGACCACCCAGTTCGACTCCGGGCCCGTCCCGCGCTCCACCACATCCAGCGAGAGGATGTCCGCACCGACCGAGCCCAGCGCCACGGCCAGCGACCCGAGGCTGCCCGGCCGGTCCTCCAGTTGCACCCGCAGCAGGTAGGAACGCACCCGCCAACTCTCGCACAGGCCGGCGCGTCGGGCATGTCGGCGCGGCCCTGACCCGCGCGGCTACCATCGGCCCCATGCGGCTCAGGCTCGCCGCCGCCGGGGCGGCTGTTCTGCTCGTCGCCGGGGTGGTCCCGGCCCCGGCCGCCGGCGCCCCCACCCCAGGGGGCTACGCGTTCGGCTACGTTCCGCTGTGGCCGTTTCCCGACCAGGCCGCCGCCGACAACTGGCTGCAGCAGGGCCGGCCGGCCGGTGATTCGCTGTGGCACGCCGACCCGGCCGCCACCGCCCTGAGATTCACCCGCGAATACCTCGGGTTCACCGACCTGGACCGCACCACCACCGTCAACGAGCAGCCCCGGGAGGCCTGGGTGGGCGTCGGCCAGGCCGACCCGCGCGGCGAGTCGCTGACCGTGGCGACCCTGCCCCTGGCCCGGTTGGGTCCGGCCGCCGACGCGCCGTGGGAGGTGGTCGGGAGCGAGGACACCGAACTCACCCTCGACACCCCGGCCTACGGCACCCCGGCACAGCCGGTCCTGACCGTCGGCGGAGTCATCAGCGGGGTGGACGAGAGCCTGCACGTGCAGGCCCGGCAGTCCTCCGGTCTGATCGGGGAGTACTGCTGCCTGCCGGCCGGGGGGCAGAGCTCCCCGTGGTCGGTGACGCTGACCACCGCGCCGGCCCAACCGGGCGCGGTCACCGTCGTGGTGTCCACCGGTGGGCATTACGCCCTCATCGAGCGGTTCGCGGTGACGGGTCTGCGGGCCGGCTGAGCCGAAATCCGCCCGACTGCAAGGGCTATGCTGTGACCTCGTGTCCCACGAGTCCCCCGCGATCTCCCGCGACGACGTCGCCAAGCTGGCCAAGCTGGCCCGCCTGGCGTTGACCGAGGACGAACTCGACGCCTTCGCCGGTCAACTCGACGCAATCCTGGGCTACGTCGGGGCGATCCAGGCCGTCGACGTCACCGGGGTGCGGCCGACGGACAACCCGCTCAGCGACGTCAACGTCACCCGACCCGACGTCGTGCAGCCCAGCCTGACCCAGGCCGACGCGCTCGCCGAGGCCCCGGCCGCCGAGGAGGGCCGCTTCGTGGTCCCGCAGATCCTCGGGGAGCAACTGTGAGCGCGGGGGAGGCCGACCTCATCAGGTGCGACGCCGCAACGCTGGGCCGGCGGATCGCCGCCAAGGAACTCAGTTCCACCGAGCTGACCCAGGCCTGCCTGGACCGGATCGCCGCCACCGACGAGCGCTACCACGCCTTCCTGCACGTGGCCGCCGACCAGGCGCTGGCCGCCGCCGCCGCGGTGGACGCCGCGGTGGCCGCCGGCGACGACCTGCCCTCCCCGCTGGCCGGGGTCCCGCTGGCCCTCAAAGACGTCTTCACCACCACCGACATGCCGACCACCTGCGGCTCGAAGATCCTGCAGGGCTGGCGCTCGCCCTATGACGCGACGGTCACCGCGCGGATCCGCCAGGCCGGTATCCCGATCCTGGGCAAGACCAACATGGACGAGTTCGCAATGGGCTCCTCCACGGAGAACTCCGCCTACGGCCCCACCCGCAACCCGTGGGACACCGACCGGGTTCCCGGCGGGTCCGGCGGGGGTAGTGCCGCCGCGCTGGCCGCCTTCCAGGCTCCGCTGGCCATCGGTTCGGACACCGGCGGGTCGATCCGCCAGCCCGCCGCGCTGACCGCCACCGTCGGGGTCAAACCCACCTACGGCACGGTGTCGCGCTACGGGCTGGTGGCGTGCGCGTCGTCACTGGATCAGGGCGGGCCGTGCGCGCGCACCGTGCTCGACACCGCGCTGCTGCACGCGGTGATCGCAGGCTATGACCCGCACGACTCGAC
>VERS01000658.1 GCA_018882545.1 Mycobacterium sp. | reverse complement strand
GTGGCGGCGGTCGGTGGCCGAGCCGGCCCGGTTCTGGCGGGCGGTGAGGGAGTTCTTCGACATCCCGGCGGCGGTAGGCCCGGGAGCCGGGGATGAGGCCGTTCTGGCCGATGCCACCATGCCCGGCGCCCGGTGGTTCCCCGGTGTCCGACTCAACTACGTCGACCAGGTGATGCGGCATAGCGACCTGCCGGGCACGGCGATCGTCGGGGTCGATGAGGACGGCACCCGAACGGTCATCGAGTGGTCGACGTTGCCGGGCCGCGTCGGGGCGGTGGCCGCCGAGCTGCGCCGCCTGGGCGTCGGTCCTGGCGACGGGGTGGTCGGCTACCTGCCCGATGTGCCCGAGGCGGCGGTGGCGTTCCTGGCGACGGCGGCGGTCGGGGCGGTGTGGTCCTCCTGTGGGCAGGACTACGCACCGACGGGCGCGGCGGCGCGCCTGGGTCAGCTCAAGCCGAAGGTGTTGTTCAGCGCCGGTGGCTACCGGTTCGCGGGGCGTTGGATCGACAAGCACGCCGACACCGCCGAACTGACCGACCTGCTCGGCGGGCCGTCGGTGCTGTTACTTGACAGCGACGACTACCGGGCGATCGCCGAGGAGCCGGTGGCCCCCGAAGTGACCCCGGTGGCCTTCGAGCACCCACTGTGGGTGCTGTTCACCTCGGGGACCACCGGGCGGCCCAAGGGCATCGCACACGGTCACGGCGGAGTGGTCCTCGAGCATCTCAAATCGGTTGTGCTGCATGCCGATCTGGGTCCCGGCGAAGTGCTCTTCTGGCAGACCGCCCTGAGCTGGATGATGTGGAACTTCCGGGTTGGCGGGCTGCTGTGCGGGGCCACGGTGGTGGGTTACAGCGGCAGCCCGCTGTATCCCGACGCCGACCGGTTGTGGCGGCTGGTCGCTGGGGAGAAGGTGACCTACTTCGGAACCAGCCCCGGTCACCTGCTGGCCTGCCGCAAGGCCGGTCTGCATCCCGGCGCCGCACACGACCTGAGCCGGCTGCTCACCGTGGGCAGTACCGGCTCGCCGTTGCCCGCCGAGTTGTTCTCCTGGGTCATCGCCGAAGTCGGGCACGGTGCCGGGCGGGATGTCGAGGTTTCTTCGATCAGCGGCGGAACCGATGTCGTCAGCGCGTTCGCCGGTGGCACCGCCGGGGTTCCGGCCCGTCCCGGCGAGCTGGCCACCCGCTACCTGGGGGTGGATCTGCACAGCTGGTCCCCCGACCGGCTGCCGCTGATCGGTGAGGTGGGCGAGTTGGTGGTCACCACGCCGATGCCGTCGATGCCGGTGTGCTTCTGGGACGATCCGGACGGATCCCGTTACCGGGCAGCGTATTTCGAGCATGAGTGGACCGAGGCGCCGCCAGCGGCCGGCCCATCGAAGGACCCGGCAACGGGGGTGTGGCGGCACGGGGACTGGGTGACGGTGACCGAGCGCGGGTCGCTGGTGATCCACGGCCGCAGCGACGCCACCCTCAACCGGCACGGCATCCGAATGGGATCGGCGGAGATCTACGAAGTCGTCGAGGGTCTCGAGGCGGTGATCGAGGCGTTCGTGCTCGGCGTGGACGGGCCCGGCGGCCGGTACTGGATGCCGCTGTTCGTCGTCCTGGCCGAAGGCCGCGAACTGGACGACGCCCTAGCGGGCGAGATCCGGACGGCGCTCCGGACCCGGCTCTCGCCGCGGCATGTGCCCGACGAGATCATCGCCGCACCGGGGATCCCGCACACCCGCACCGGCAAGAAACTCGAGGTTCCGGTGACCGCGATCCTGGGCAGGCGCGGGGACGCGTCGCTGGACCCGCGGTCGGTTGACCGCCCCGAGTTGATCGATTGGTATCGGGAACGGGGTCGCGCGCACCGCTGGGGGTGTGAAGTCGGCCCTCCCCGATCGGGGAGGGCCGACTTCCGTTGTCGTGACTGCGATACGCCAGGTCAGGGCGTTCCGGGGGTTCCGGGGGTGCCGTTGATCTGGGT
>VERS01000657.1 GCA_018882545.1 Mycobacterium sp. | reverse complement strand
GGTCTACACCGTGGCCAACGACCTCATCCTGGCCAGCGTCCCGCCGGAGCGGGCCGGCGCCGCGGCAGCGGTCTCGGAGACCTCCTTCGAACTCGGCATGGCCCTTGGAGTCGCGACGCTGGGCTCGGTCGTCGCCAGCGTCTACCGCGGGATGGAGATCCCGCCCGGCATCCCCGGCGCGGTGGCGGCTCAGGCGGCGGACACCCTCAGCGGCGCCCACCAGGCGGCCGCGACGCTACCGGCCGGTCAGGCGATCGAACTGCTGGACGCCGCCCGGAGCGCTTTCACCCACGGTCTGGTAGCGGCCGCGGGAATCGGTTCGGTGCTGCTGTTGGCCTCCGCGGTCGCCGTGTGGGTGCTACTGAAGCCGCGCACCACCTGTTCCTCCGCGCACGTTACCGAAAACCACTGTGGTTCTGCATCATTCGCACCATAGGAGTACCCCGAACTTGCATCGTTCGCCCGATGCCGGCCCCGCTGCGGGGCCATAACGTCGCCACCAGCCGTACGAACCCGAGACCGGGTCGACATCACCAGCCCACATCACCAGGGAGCGAGAAATGAAAGAGATCAGGACATTCACCGGCGGGATCGGCAAGCGTGGCGCAGCAGCGGCACTGATCGCGGGCATCTTCGCGGTGGTGGGGCCGCAGCCGGTCGCGATCGGTCTACCCGACACCGGTTCGACGGATTCCTCAGCATCGAGTGTGGAACGCCCGAGCCGCAGTGCACAGGGAAGACCGCCGAAGCCCGTGCCCGGCGAGCCCCGGGCGGGGATGACCCCGCGTCCGCCGGCGAGGAACGGCGGGGCGCTGCCCGAGCCTGCGCCCCGCGGTGGTCGCGGCGCTGAGCGGTCTGTGCACCCTGCGGTGACCCCCGAAAATGTTGTGAGCGTTCCGAATAAGCCGGTCAGGGTGCCCACCGACCCGGGGAACTCCGCACCGGCGCCGGTGCTCCCGGCGACCGCACCGCCACCGCGGCCTGCCGCGGCCACTCGGGCCGCTGATGCGACGCCGACGGTACCGGTGCGGCAGGCTCCGGTGGTGACCGACGCACCCGTCGTCGAACCGGTTGCCACGGTGGCGGCGGTCACCGCCGTAACACCGTCGGCATCAGCATCGTCCGCACCGGTGATGGCAGCACCTCCTCCCGCCGCCGCCCCCGGAGTGGTGGAGTCGGCGATCGCCCCGCTGCTGGGATCGGACCCCGGTGCGCCGGTGCAGTCACCGGTGTCATGGGTGATGCTCGCGGCCGCGCGCCGCGAACTCGGCGCTGCCCAGGCGGGTCGGGCTCCGGCGGCGACAGTCACGACCGGGCAGCCCCTCGCCCGGGCGGTCGGAGTCAACGTCGCGCCCGTCATCAGCGACGTGGCGCTGAGCAAGCCGAACGCCGCCACTGGTGCGGTGACCGGAACCGTCAAGGCCGCCGATCCCAACGGCGACACCATCACCTACACGGCAGCCACGTCAGCTAAGGGGAAGGCCAGCATCAGCGCCGCAGGGGTGTTCACCTACACCCCGACCGTCACCACCCGCCACGGCGCCGCGAAGGTCGGCGCCACCACGTCGGCGACCACTGACACGGTGAGGGTGACGGTGACTGATTCCAGAGGCGCGGCCACCACCAAGGCGGTAGTTGTGCCGGTCAGCCCGAAGAATGCTGTTCCGGTGATCACCCGGATCGTGGGCACCCCCGATGCCACGTCGGCAGTGGTGACCGGCTCGGTTCAGGGAACCGACGCCGACAGGGACGCCCTGACCTACACGGCTCCGCCAACCACGGCCAAAGGAACGGTGAGCATCACCAGCACGGGGGCTTTCACCTACACACCGACGGCGGCGGCCCGGCACGCCGCCGCCAGGAACGGGGCCGTCGCCGCCGACAAGGCCGACACGTTCACCGTCACCGTCAAGGACGGCTACGGGGCCTCGGTGGCCGTCCCCATCTCGGTGAGCGTCTCGCCGCAGAACACCGCCCCGACAG
>VERS01000656.1 GCA_018882545.1 Mycobacterium sp. | reverse complement strand
GGCCTACTACGGATTCGTCTCCCTGGACTCCCCGCCGTTCTACGATCCGTGGTTCGCCCGGGCTCGCACCACCGGGGCGATCGTCGCCCGGGAGATGGACGAGGGCATGTTGCGCTGCGGACTGCAGGCCGCCGCGCAGCGTCTTCCGTTCCTGCCGATCCGCGCGGGGCTGGGCAGTTCGGTGCCTGATTTCTGGGACGGTGAACTGGCGACCGTCCGGTCGCCCTACCCCACAGAGGGTGGCCACGAGGAACTCATCGCCATGCCCGCACTGCGTCTCGACGCCGCCTTCGTCCACCTCAACCTCGGCGACAGGTACGGCAACGCCGCCTACACCGGCATCGACCCCTACTTCGACGATCTGTTCCTGATGGCCGCCGATCGCCGCTACCTGTCGGTGGAGCGGGTGGTCGGCACCGATGAGCTCGTCAAAGCCGTTCCGCCGCAAGCACTGCTGGTCAACCGGATGATGGTCGACGCGGTCGTCGAAGCGCCCAACGGGGCCCACTTCACCACCGCCGCCCCGGACTACGGACGCGACGAGAGATTCCAGCGCCACTACGCGGAGGCCGCAGCCGCCGAGAACAGCTGGGCCGAGTTCGTCGCCACCTATCTGTCCGGTAGCGAGGCCGACTATCAGGCGAGCGTGCGCGACTTTTCCGACCGGGAGGGGTCGTGATCGAGGTCAGCCGGGCCGAGGTCTGCGTCATCGCCTGCGCGGAGTTGTTCCGCGGCGCCGGCGAGATCATGGTCAGCCCGATGACCACCGTCGCATCGATCGGGGCGCGACTGGCCCGGCTGACCTTCGCCCCGGACATCCTGCTGACCGACGGCGAGGCCCGCTTGCTGGCCGACACCCCGGCCCTCGCTGACCCCGGTGTTGTCGAGGGCTGGATGCCGTTCGGCCGGGTCTTCGAGACCCTGGCCTGGGGGCGAAGGCACGTGGTGATGGGTGCCAACCAGATCGACCGTCACGGTAACCAGAACCTCTCGTCATTCGGACCGCTGCAGCACCCGACCCGGCAGATGTTCGGGGTCCGGGGCGCCCCGGGCAACACGATCAATCACACCACCAGTTACTGGGTGGGCAATCACTCCACCCGCGTGTTCTGCGACCAGGTGGACGTGGTTTCCGGAATCGGCTGGGACAAAGTCGATCCCGCCAATCCGGCCTACCGCTTCGTCGATGTCCACCGGGTGGTGAGCAATCTCGGGGTGTTCGACTTCGGTGGCCACGACCGCACCATGCGGGCGGTCTCGCTGCATCCCGGCGTCACACCGGACGAGATTCGAACCAACACCTCCTTCGAAGTGGCAGACCTTGACGCCGCCGAACGCACCCGCCTGCCGAGCGGGGAGGAGTTGCGGATCATCCGCCGGATTGATCCGAAAGCATTGCGCGACAAAGAGGTGAGACCGTGAGAATCCGCACCCCGCTTACCCGCCTGGTCGGTATCGAGCATCCGGTCGTGCAGACCGGCATGGGCTGGGTGGCCGGCGCCCGACTGGTCTCGGCCACCGCAAACGCCGGCGGTCTGGGGATCCTGGCGGCGGCGACGATGACGATCGACGAACTGGCCACCGCCATCGCCAAGGTGAAAGCGGCCACCGACAGACCGTTCGGGGTCAACATCCGCGCCGACGCCGCCGACGCCGGCGACCGGGTGGACCTGATGATCCGCGAGAGAGTCAAGGTGGCGTCCTTCGCGCTGGCACCCAAACCGGAACTCATCGCCCGGCTCAAAGAGGCCGGTTCGGTGGTGGTTCCGTCGGTGGGGGCGGCCAAACACGCCCGCAAGGTGGCAGCCTGGGGCGCCGACGCGGTGATCGTGCAGGGCGGTGAGGGCGGCGGGCACACCGGACCGGTGGCCACCACCCTGCTGCTGCCGTCGGTGCTCGACGCACTGGAAGGCACCGACATCCCGGTCGTCGCGGCGGGGGGATTCTTCGACGGCCGGGGCCTCGCGGCGGCGCTGTCCTACGG
>VERS01000655.1 GCA_018882545.1 Mycobacterium sp. | reverse complement strand
AGGCCGGCGTACCGGTCCAGTCGGTCCCGCGCAGGGCCCAGGGCAGCCAGGAGAAGAAGTACTCGATCTCGTCGGTCGCGTCGTAGTCCGGCTGTGGATCGAAATTCATGACTGACCTCCTAGGCGTTCTGGGCCAGAGTCTATCCCTAGCTCGCCGAACCGCACGCCGGATGGCCGACCATTTCCCGGCTCTTGCTTAGACTGTCCAACCAGTTGATAGGGAGGACCGCATGCCAGCGGAGAACGGCACGACCCGGCGGGAGGAGTTGCTGGCCGTCGCCACCAGGCTTTTCGCTGCCCGGGGTTACCACGGCACCCGGATGGACGACGTCGCCGACGTGGTGGGTCTGAACAAGGCCACCGTCTACCACTACTACGCCAGCAAGTCGTTGATCCTCTTCGATATCTACCGGCGGGCCGCCGAGAACACCCTGGCCGCCGTGCACGACGATCCGGCCTGGACCGCCCGGGAGGCGCTCTACCAGTACACCGCCCGTCTGCTGCGGAACATCGCCGACAACCCCGACGCGGCGGCGGTGTACTTCCAGGAGCAGCCCTACATCACCGAATGGTTCACCGACGAACAGGTCGCCGAGGTGCGGGAGAAGGAGACGCAGGTCTACGAGCACGTCGCCGGGCTGATCGACCGCGGCATCGCCAGCGGCGAATTCTTCGACTGCGACTCCCACGTGGTTGCGCTGGGCTACATCGGCATGACGATGGGCGCCTACCGTTGGCTGCGCCCCGATGGTCGCCGCACCGCCACCGAGATCGCCGCCGAATTCAGCACCGCCCTGCTGCGCGGCCTGATCCGCGATGAGAGAACCCGCACCGAAAATCCGCTGGGCGCTGCCCAGGCGGCCGGCCACAACCGGGCCCGCGTCTGATGCCGCTGGTCAGCAAGACCGTCGAGGTCGACGCGACGGCGGGCGTCGTCCTGGCCATCGTGGCCGACTTCGAGGCCTACCCGCAATGGAACGACGAGGTCAAGGGTGTCTACATCCTGGCTCGCTACAACGACGGCCGGCCCAGCCAGCTGCGCATCGACACCGAGATCCAAGGTCAGCCCGGCACCTACATCCAGGCGGTCTACTACCCCGGTCCCGCGCAGATTCAAACCGTGATGCAGCAGGGCGAACTGTTCACCAAACAGCACCAACTCTTTTCGGTGGTGGAGATGGGTCCTTCGAGCCTGTTGACCGTCGATCTGGACGTTGAGACCTCGATACCCGGCGTGCCCGCCGCGATGATCAAGAAGCTCGTCAACGATGCCCTGGACCACCTCGCGGGCAACCTCAAGGCCCGCGCCGAGCAATTGGGAACCGGCCCGTAACGAGATTTCGGCCCGTTGATACCGGCGTTTCGCGCCGTCTTTTGCCGGCCGTGGCCCAAGCTGGACGGTGATGGATACGGCGGCGAGCCAAGCAGGCGTCGAACAGCCCTACCTGTCCCGGCGACAGAACTGGGTCACCCAACTTTCGCGGCACGCCCTGATGCAGCCGAACGCCACCGCGCTGCGGTTCACCGGATCGACCATCACCTGGGCCGAATTGCACCACCGGGTCAGTGCGCTGGCCGCAGCCCTGCACCGGCGTGGTGTCGGCAGCGGCGATCGGGTGATGATCCTGATGCTCAACCGGCCGGAGTTCATCGAAACCTGTCTTGCCGCAACGATGCTGAATGCCATTGCGGTACCGGTGAACTTCCGGCTGACGCCGCCCGAACTCGCCTATCTGGTCGACGACTGCGGGGCCGCGGTGCTGGTCACCGAGCCGATGCTGGCGCCGGCCGCAGCTGCGGTCGGTGAGATCACGTCCGCGCTGTCGACGGTGATCGTGGCCGCAGCGGTCACCGACACCACGTCGAGCACGACGCAGGGCTACAGCTACGAGGACCTCGTCGCCGAACAGGGCGAGCCGGCGCCGCCGGTCGACGTTCCGGCCGACAGCCCGGCGTTGATCATGTACACCTCCGGAACCACCGGACACCCCAAG
>VERS01000654.1 GCA_018882545.1 Mycobacterium sp. | reverse complement strand
GTGGATTGACGTCATCGCCGCAACGCCGGATCGGCCAGTATCGGGCGTATGAAGCCGATACCTGCGATCGACACCGCGACCGATCCGATCCATTCCGCTGAGGACATGTTGCAACGCTGGCGAGCTCTGATGGGGCCGTTGGGATTCAGCGAGCGGCTGCTGTGGATCGGCTTCATCGGCCCCGACAGGTGCATGCACAAAGTGCTCAGCCAGGTGCCCGTCGGCTCCTCCCCGCATCGCGACCTCGTCGAGAACCTCATGGGCGCCCTGATGGTGCTGCTCGATGAGAATTTCGAGCCGGGGACCTCGGTGGCATTGCTGCTGACCCGACCGGGCGGTGACCCGGTGTCAGGCGCGGACCGACGGTGGGGAACGGCGCTCCGCGACGCGGCCGCCCGCCTCGGCGTCCCGATCGAGCCGGTCTTCCGGGCCAACGACGCGGCGATCGCGGCGGTGTGACGGCCGGCTCAGATTGCCGCTTCGATCCCGCTGACGGTCAGGTCGAACGGACCCTGCTGCTTGTCCAAGATGTAGACCGCAACCTGGCTGATACTGGACGGATCCAGGGTCTGCGGCGCGCTGGGCGCGGGATCCAGGCGCATGCCGACGGGTTGGAAGCCCGCCAGGGGCAGGTCGTAGATGCGCCCGACGCCGGCCTCGGTGCGGAAGCGCTGGATGTAGGACCACCACTGACCGGCCGTGCCGACCTTCAGGACGTAAGTCTTGCCGTCGCCGACCGCACGGACACCCAGCGACTTCGCGCCTGCCGCTTTCCGCCCGATCGCCGGATCCACCGGGCTGCGGGCCGAGGCGAACCCGCCATTGTTGGCCAGTGAGAGGACTCCCGAAAACCTCAGGCCGCCATCGCCGAACGTGACCTCGGAGGTGGACTGGCCTCCCATGACCGGGTCGTTGACCGTCGTCCAGCCGGCCACCTCGCTGGCATCGTCGAGTTCGACGACGACGACGCCCGGCCTGGGCACGGCCATGGTCTCGGTCATGGTCGCGGTCGTCGTCTCGCCCACGGTCGCGGTCGTGGTCTGAGTCATGGTCTCGTCTGATTTGGCGGTCCACCCGCACGACGCGATCGCAACCGCCAGACCGGCGAATCCGACAGTGAGCCGCCGGCTCATGTCAGATACCGGTAGGCCGGCGAGCCCGGCTCGAGGGCTTCGACATGAATTCCGGAGTCGGCCATCCTTGCCCGCAGCCCGTCGTAGTCGGCGGCCGAGCCGAGTTCGATGCCGACCAGCGCCTCGCCGGTCTCCCGGTTGTTGCGTTTGACGTATTCGAACAGGGTGATGTCATCGCCCGGGCCGAGTACCTCGTCGAGGAATCGGCGCAGTGCGCCGGGTTCCTGCGGGAAATCGACCAGGAAGTAGTGTTTGAGACCCTTGTGCACCAGGGACCGCTCCAGGACCTCACCGTAGCGGGAGACGTCGTTGTTGCCGCCCGAGATCAGGCACACCACCGTCGATCCCGGCGCCACGTCGGCCTCCAGCAGCGCGGCCACCGATAGCGCGCCGGCGGGTTCGGCGATGATGCCCTCGTTTTGGTAGAGATCGAGCATCGCGGTGCACACCGCACCTTCGTCGACGGTGGTGACCGACACCATGTCCCCCGCCGCGGCCAGTGCCTGGTAGGTCAGTGTGCCGGCCCGTTTGACCGCCGCACCGTCGACGAACTGGTCGACCACCTCCAGGGTCACCGGGCCGCCGGCGGCCAGCGCGGCGATCATCGAGGCCGCCCCGGCCGGTTCGACGCCCAGCACGGAGGTCGCCGAGGTCCGCTCGGCCAGGTAGGTGGTGACACCGGCGATGCAGCCCCCGCCGCCGACTCCCACAATCACCAGATCGGGTTCGGCGTCGAGTTGGTCGAGTATCTCCACGGCGATGGTGCCCTGTCCGGCCATCGTCCGCGGATCGTCGTACGGTGGCACCAGGGTGGCGCCGGTGCGATCCACGTCTGCCAGTGCGGCCGCAGCGGCCTCGTCAT
>VERS01000055.1 GCA_018882545.1 Mycobacterium sp. | reverse complement strand
GGGTGGCCAGCCGAATCCGCTGGGCCTCCCCGCCGGACAGCGTGCCGGCCGCCCTGCTCAGGGTCAGATAGTCCAGGCCGACATCGAGCAGAAAGCCCAGTCGGGACTGCACCTCTTTGAGCACCTGGCCGGCGATGGCCGCCTCGCGGGTCCCGAGGGTCAGTGCGTTGAGGAAAGCCGAGCAGTCGGCGATGGACAGTTCGCACACCTCGGCGATGGACCTCTGCTGCTCACCCGCCGCCAGGGTGACCGCGAGGATCTCCGGCCGCAGGCGGGTTCCGTTGCACTCCGGGCAGGGCACGTCGCGCATGAAGCCCTCGTAGCGCTCCTTCATCAACTCCGACTCGGTCTGGTCCATCCGCCGCTGCAGGAAGGCCATCACACCCTCGAAGTCCGCGTAGTAGGACCGGGTGCGGCCGTAGCGATTTCGGTAGCGGATGTGCACCTGCTCGTCGCAGCCCTCCAGGATCGCGCTGCGCGCCCTGGCCGGAAGTTTGCGCCACGGGGTGTCGACGTCGAACCCGAGCGCCTCACCGAGGCCGGCCATCATCCGGACGAAGTAGTCGGAGTTGTGGCCCATCGACCAGGGGGCTACCGCCCCGTCGGCCAGGGTCAGATCCGGATCGGGCACCACCAGATCCGGGTCGACCTCCTTGCGGATGCCCAGACCGCTGCACTCCGGGCAGGCGCCGTAGGGCGAGTTGAACGAAAACGACCGCGGCTCAAGGTCATCCACCGCCAGGGCATGCGCATTGGGGCAGGCCAGCCTTTCGCTGAAACGCTGTTCGCGGTGCGGGTCGTGCTCGTCGCGGTCGACGAAGTCCAGCACCACGATGCCGTCGGCCAGATTCAGTGCGGTCTCCACCGAGTCGGTGAGCCGCTGTTTGGCGCCGGCCTTGACGGTCAGCCGGTCCACGACCACCTCGATGTCGTGCTTCTCCTGTTTCTTTAGCTGCGGGGGCTCGGTCAGCGGATGCACCACACCGTCGACCCGGACCCGGCTGTAGCCCTGGGTGTTGAGTTTGTCGAACAGGTCTACGAACTCGCCCTTGCGGGTGCGCACCACCGGGGCGAGCACCTGAAATCTGGTGCCCTCCGGCATGGCCAGTACCTGGTCGACGATCTGCTGGGGGGTCTGCCGGGCGATCCGCTCGCCGCACACCGGGCAGTGCGGGGTTCCCGCCCGGGCGTAGAGCAGACGCAGGTAGTCATAGACCTCGGTGATGGTGCCGACCGTGGACCGGGGGTTGCGATTGGTGGACTTCTGGTCGATGGACACCGCCGGCGAGAGGCCCTCGATGAAGTCGACGTCGGGCTTGTCCATCTGGCCGAGGAACTGGCGGGCGTAGGCGCTCAGCGATTCGACGTAGCGGCGCTGCCCCTCGGCGAAGATGGTGTCGAAAGCCAGCGAGGACTTGCCCGATCCGGACAGGCCGGTGAAGACGATAAGGGCGTCCCGGGGCAGGTCGAGGTCGATGCTGCGGAGGTTGTGTTCGCGCGCGCCCTTGACGATCAACCGATCCACGCGCCCATGCTATGTGCGGGTTCCGACGGGGATTAACCTGGGCGGTATGACGCACGTCGCACAGGCCTACACCGGTCATGTCGAGTCCCGGACCGCCGCGCGGCGCACGTTGCCGGGAGTGAGCATCATCAAGGCCTCGGTGGGCCCGATGGACAACAACGCCTACCTGGTGACCTGCGCGGAAACCGGCGAATCACTGCTGATCGACGCCGCCAACGACGCCGATCTGCTGGTGGCTCTGGTGGAGGAGCAGGCCCCCAAACTGGCCCTGATCGTCACCACCCATCAGCACTTCGACCACTGGCAGGCGCTGGCCCCGGTGGCCGAGGCCACCGGGGCGCCGACGGCCGCCCACGAACTGGACGCCGAACCGCTGCCGATTACCCCGGAGCGGTTCCTGGCCGGCGGCGACGTCCTCGAACTCGGCGACCTCGTCTTCGACGTCATCCACCTGCGCGGCCACACCCCCGGCTCGATTGCGCTGGCGCTGCGGCCGGCCGGCGATCGGACGGCGGTGCAGTTGTTCACCGGGGACTGCCTGTTCCCGGGCGGGGTCGGCAAGACCTGGGCGGAAGGCGGTTTCGAGCAACTGCTGGGCGATGTGACCAGCAGGGTGTTCGACGCCTACGGCGACGACACAGTCGTCTATCCGGGCCACGGGGACGACACCACACTGGGCGATGAGCGGCCGCACCTGGCGGAGTGGCGCGAACGCGGCTGGTGACCGCGACGTCCGTTGAGGCCGGCCTCTACCGGGCAACTCTCGACTCGTTGTCGATTTGAATGGGTACGCAGCGACAGTGCTTCTGCGATCATGTCGGCATTCTCCCCCCTTTTCGGCCGACGAGGAGCAGCAGGATGTGCACAGGGATCCGCCTGACAGCCGACAACGGCGATGTCGTCTACGCCAGGACGATGGAGTTCGACACTCCGCTGCCGGAGTGCATCGGCTACTTCCCCCGGGGTCAGAGGTTCGTCGGTGAAACACCCTCGGGCGCCGACGGGATGCCGTGGACCAATAAGTACGCGTTCGGCGGCAATGTGCTCGTGGCCGGGACACGCTCGCTCGGCTCCGACGGGATCAACGAAAAGGGTCTCGTAGCAGGTGTTTTCAACCTCCCCGGGTATACAGAGTTCACACCGGTGTCCGACGAGAACCGCACCAGAGCACTCGCCAGCTGGCAAATCGTGCTCTACGTCCTGGGCAACTGCGCGACGACCGACGAAGCCGAGGCGGCTCTACTGACCGGCGACGTCGTCGTCGTCGACACCGAATTCCCGTTCACTCCTGAAACCAAAGGCCAGCTTCCCCTTCATCTGCGCGTCGGCGATCCCAGCGGCAAGACGATTATCTGTGAATGGCACGCCCCGAATCAGCCACCAACGATCCTCGAGTCACCGGGTGGCTGCGTCACCAACCCGCCACGCTTCGAGTTTCACCTGGACAACTGGGAGCATTACAAGTCGCTCTCCCCGTACAACCCGGCGGGGCCGATCACGGCTGGTTCCCAGGACTACAAGATCACGATGGGCAATGGCTACGTCGGCATGCCAGGCGGTAGCAATTCGCCCGATCGTTTCATCCGCGCCAGCCTGTACGCCCGCGATGCCTACGCCGCTGCGACAGGCAGCGAAGCGGTGTGGACGGCGTGGCATGTGATGAACAACTTCGACCTACCGCGCGGGATTCTGCGCAACGTTACCGACACGGGTGTGGAGTCGACGGAATACACGCTCTGGACCAGCGTCGCCGATACGAAGAACCTCACGTACTACTACCGCGTATACGAGAACCCCGCGATCTACGAGCTGGATCTGAAAGCGCAGGATCCAACCGGCGGTGCCGTCCTGATCGACAACAGACCCTCCACCGCTCCGACGGTGACGGTTCCCGCGCAGTTCACCTGAAACGACTTCTCGCCAACAGCCCGATCACGGTGACGTCCCCGGGTGGGGCCGGAAAGCACCTGGGAGGAAGGCGTCTTCCTCCCAGGTGCTGTTGTCCGACCGCCGGGACTTTCTGCTCTAGGCCCTCTTCGCCCCGGGGACCCAGACTGGCAGAAGCGGCATCGCTGCGGAGGGACAGCAAGGGGAGGACAGCAGCATGAAACGTGAGATCTTCACATTCCTGTCGGGACTGTTTGCCGGGTTCGCCGTCGAACATGCGGTCATCGCGATCTATCTGTCTGCGGGGGTTTTCGACCTGCCTGAATTCATGGGCAGGCGATGGCCGGACTGGTCGCCGTGGCTGGGGGCCGCCCTCTACGGGGCGATCAGTGTCTGGCTGGGTTACCTCGGCTGGCGCACGAGGGTGGCTGCACGATGAGGGGCGACGCGTACAAGTTCCTGTCCGGCTCGGCGGCTGCCCTGGCCTATGCCCACGCCGCCTACGCGATCGCCGCAGCCCGGGGAATCATGACCGAACCGGTTGTCTTCGGGCGCCGATGGGGGGTCAAATTCGCGTGGGCCGAAGTCGCGATCTACTCCGCCATCAGTGCGGTTCTGGCCTACCGGGGGTGGTCGGCGAACACCGCCAGCAAGGATCGTTCGGACAGCTGAACCTTTCGTCCGACGGCGCTCGGGTCTAGTGTCGACAGCGAGCACTTCCGACGCGAGGAGGATCGGCGATGGGCTTCGACCCGAAGAACGCGGTCAACGCGGCCAGAGACATTGCGGCCCATGCCGTGGAGAAGGCTGCCGACATAGTTGAGGACGCCGGCCACATCGTCAAGGGCGACATCGCCGGCGGCGCGAGCGCGATCGTCCAGGACGCCACCGACATCGCCACCCACGCGGTGGAGAAGGCCAAAGAGGCCTTCACCGGCAGGGACGACGCCTAACGGAGTCGATACTGTCGACAACCCGGCCTCACAGCCAGTCGCGGCGTTTGAAACCGAAGTACAGCGCGATCGCGGTCAGGACGCTCAGTAGCGCGCTGGTCCACACGCCCCAGTTGTTGCCGTAGCCGGGATAGGGCACGTTCTGGCCGTACCAGCCGGTGATCAGGGTGGGTACCGCGATGATGGCCGCCCATCCGGCGAGCTTCTTGGTGATGGTGTTCAGCCGAGCGTCCTGCAGCGAGAGGTTGGTCTCGAACACCGTGGTCACCATGTCGCGCAGCGACTCGGTCCACTCTGCAGCCCGAATGACGTGCTCGTACAAATCGGAGTACCAGCCTTCCAGTTCGCCGGCATCCATGCCCGGCGTACCGCGGCGCATCACGGTGTTGACAACCTCGCGCATGGGTAGCACGACACGGCGCAACTCCACGAGTTCCTTGCGCAGCCGGTAGGTGTCGCGCTGCAGCTGGCGGGTCTGGGAGCGATCGTCGAATAATCCGTCCTCCAGTGCCTCGATCGCATCGTCGAGTTGCTGGATGGTGTCGAACTGACTGTCTACCGTCACATCAAGGACACCGTGCAGGAGTGCTGGACTGCCGAACTGCAGCAGGTCGGCGTTGTCATCCCAGCGACGGATGACGTCGTCGATGTCGAAAACGGCGCGGCGCGGATCGGTTTCGTGGCGAACGGTCACCACACCGGTCGGCAGCACGAAGATCGATACCCGCGCAGTGTTCAGTCGTGACTCGATCGAACCGGGGATCTGGGGACCCAAGGCTGTGGCGTAGACGGTCAGGAACGTGTGGGTGGCGTAGCGGCTGGCCTTGGTGCGCGCACTGTGCTCCACGACGTCCTCGACGGACCTCGGGTCCAGCGACAGTTCGTCGGCCAGTTCGGCCACCAGGCTGTGGTCGGGATTGAGTAGATCGACCCAGACCAGCACCCCGTCTTGGCGCAAGTGCCCGGCGAGGTCCCGGAGTGGGAAGTCCTCCAGCAGCAGCCGCCCGTCGGACCACAGTCGGCTGCGGACAGCCGGGACTGCTGCACGCGCGGCGTGCATCACGTCGCGCCTGCGGTCTAACTGCTGGTGTGAACGATCAGAACGTCGGTGGCGGACTTACGGGCCACATTGGCGGGTACCGAGCCGAGCAGACGGCCGGCGATGGTGTTCAGGCCGACGTTTCCGACCACGATCAGGTCCGCACCCACCTCGTTCGCGAGGTCGACCAGGGCGTCCACCGGCGCGCCCTCGATGGCGCGCTCCTCGACGTTGACCGCACCGGCGGCCCGTGCCCGCTCGCTGGCGTCGCGGAGGATGTCGTAGATCGGGGCATTGCCGACCATCTTGTAACCCTCGTCCCGCAGCGTGTCAGCGGCCCGCGTGTCCTCAGGGACAGGCAGGTAAGCGGTGGCGACGATGACCCTCGCATCGGGGCCGGAGGCCAGCGCGCCGGCTCGGTCGACCGCCAACAGCGAGGAATTCGAGCCGTCCGTACCGACGACCACCGTGTTGTAACCGCCCATGAGTACCCTCCAGTACTGAAAGTTGCTGCGCCAACCGCAAACAGTAACGCCTCAGTATCGCGGTAGGGTGCGATTCGCCGACACCGGACCGGCGGCGCGGCCTCCCGGCCGCCCGCTGACGAGGCATAACGCCCCGTCAGCAGCGCCAGGTGACGTTCACTACAGCTCTCGACAGCCCCGACAGCTCACTACAGGTCACTACAGCTCCCGAGACCACCACGGCGTCCCACGGCCCAGATTCTGCACTCGCGGCCGCGGTGATCAATAGGCGATGCCCAACCGGGGTTCGGTGGGGACCTCGAGGCTGTTCTCCCGCACAATTACCGGGTCGCCGACCCGAACGGTGTTGAAGTACCACTCGGCGTCCTCCGGGCTCAGGCTCACGCAGCCGTGGCTGACGTTGGCGTTCCCGAGTGCGTTGAGGGCCCAGGGGGCGCCGTGGACGAAGAGACCGCGCTTGGTGATCCGCACAGCGTGCTCGACGGTCATGTGGTAGCCGTCGGGGCTGTTCACGGGAATGCCGACACTGCTCGAATCCATCGTGACCGAGCGCTCCTTGGCCAGGACGGTGTACACACCTACCGGTGTGGGGTATTTCGGTCTGCCCATCGAGGCCGGAAACACACCCGGTTGTCCCCAGCGAGGCCGATGGTGCGGTGCCGGGAGGGGCGAAGACGGGCCGGACTCCAGGCCGTCGATAGTCACGGTGAAGGTGTGGTCGGCGATGCTGGCGACGCCGACGACAGCAGCACCGGTCGCGAAGTTGGTCGGACGACCGCCCACCGAGAGCGCCACCGTACTGTGCGCGGGCCAGAATTCGTCAGGCACCCACTGCACGACATTGCTCTCAAGCCAGACGAACCTGCCCCCCACGGCCGGGGTCGATGAGATGTCGAGGACACGTTCCGCCGCGCGCCGGTTGGCGACCGGCCTGCTGAATGTCACCACCACGGGGTGCGCGATGCCGACCACGTCACCCGGTTTGGGCAATACCGAGGAGACTGCGAGGGCGGCCGTTTCGTTGGTCGCCGCAAGACCAGTCCCGGCCGGGCCGGTGAGCACACTTGCGAGGATCCCGACCATCGCCAGAACACCACGAACCACAGCGCGCACCCTGCCTGCTCCCCGTCGAACCGTCACGCCGGACCGGGCAGGATCGGCTGACCCGTGACGGGGTCGCTCGGGGCGGGCGAACCGATCGGCGTACCTTTTCCACCCACCCCGGCCATGTCAAGGATCGGGGCAGCCGGTATCGGGGCCGCTACCGGGACACCTGCCGCCGCGGCGGCGATCGGTGCGCCGACCACCGGCACCACGCCGCCGACCGGAGCGCCCGCCGGAACCGGCGGCACGACCACCGGGACCGGCGGCACACCCACCGGAACCGGCGGCACGACCACCGGAACCGGCGGCACACCAACCGGGGCGGGCGGCACGACCACCGGGACGGGCGGTACGACCACGGGCACCGGGGCGCCGATCGCGGCGGCCCCCACCGGCAACGGACCCGGAACAACCACTGGGACACCGGCCATGTCGGCGATCGGTGCACACAAGGCCGGATCCACAGCGGCTGCACCCGCCGCATCCTGAATACAGTTGTAGCCACCGCCGGCTTTCAGCGGATCGGCTGCCGCCACCGGAGTCGATGCCATCGCGGCACCGTACAAGCCAACGCTGACAACCACTTTGAGGGTGAACCAACTGCTGGTACTGGGCATCGTCATTGCCGGTCATTCCCGTTCCGTGTTGAGGTCTGAGGCGAAAGTACAGACGTGCAACACCCAGACGGGCAGGCGAATCGCGCGGTTATCGAACCGTGGCCGAGCGGAGGCGTCCCGGTTACACCGCAGGCCAGGCCGGTGGGGCAATCACTTCAAGCCTGCGGCATCCATACCGCGCAACTCCTTCTTGAGGTCCGCGATCTCGTCACGCAGACGGGCCGCCAGCTCGAATTGGAGTTCTCGGGCCGCCGACATCATCTGCTCGGTCAGTTCTTTGATGAGGTCGATCAACTCAGCGCGCGGCATGGCTCCGGACGCCCGGCCCGCGCGGTCCGCCGCCACCCCGGCCCGGCCGGCCTCGCCCTGCGCACGCCGGCCGCGCGACGCATTCCGCCCCGAACCGCCCACCTCCAACATCTCGGCGCCCTCGCTGTCCGCGGCCTCCCGGTACACCTGATCGAGAATGTCGGCGATCTTCTTGCGCAGCGGCTGAGGATCGATGCCACGCTCTTCGTTGTAGGCGACCTGCTTGGCACGCCGGCGTTCGGTCTCGTCGATGGCCTCCCGCATCGAGTCGGTCATCTTGTCGGCGTACATGTGCACCTCGCCGGAGACGTTGCGGGCCGCCCGCCCGATCGTCTGGATGAGGCTGCGGGTGGACCGCAGGAAGCCCTCCTTGTCGGCGTCGAGGATGGCGACCAGCGACACCTCAGGCAGGTCGAGACCTTCCCGCAGCAGGTTGATCCCAACCAGGACGTCGTAGTCGCCCAGGCGTAGCTGGCGCAACAGTTCCACCCGTCGCAGGGTGTCCACCTCGGAGTGCAGATAGCGAACCCGGATGCCCATCTCCAGCAGGTAATCGGTGAGATCCTCGGCCATCTTCTTGGTCAGCGTGGTGACCAGGACGCGCTCATCGCGTTGGGCCCGGGCCCGGATCTCCCCGATCAAGTCGTCGATCTGACCCTTCGTCGGCTTGACCACCACCTTGGGGTCGACCAGCCCGGTGGGGCGGATCACCTGTTC
>VERS01000653.1 GCA_018882545.1 Mycobacterium sp. | reverse complement strand
ACTGCGCAGCGGGCGGCGGCGATCGTCAAGGCGACCACGTTCTACGACGATCCCGACGTGCTGGCCAAGGTGTCGCGGGGTCTGGGTGAGGCGATGGTCGGCATCAATGTCGATGACATCCCGCAACCGCACCGACTGGCGACCCGAGGCTGGTAACAATGCACCGCTTGCGTGAAGAGAGAGGGTGGCGATGAGCCGCTTGCGCGAAGAGAGAGGGTGGCGATGAGCCGCTTGCGCGAAGAGAGAGAGTGGCGATGAGCCGCTTGCGCGAAGAGAGAGGATGAAGAGTGATCACCAAGCTGCTCGTCGCGAACCGCGGAGAGATCGCGATCCGCGCATTCCGGGCGGCTTATGAACTCGGCATCACCACCGCGGCGGTGTACGCCTACGAGGACCGCAACTCCCTGCATCGCTCCAAAGCCGACGAGTCCTACCAGATCGGCGAGCCGGGTCACCCGGTTCGCGCCTACCTGTCGGTCGATGCCATAGTCGGTGCGGCTGTGCTCTGCGGTGCCGACGCCATCTACCCCGGCTACGGATTCCTCTCCGAGAACCCGGATCTCGCCGCTGGCTGCGCCGATGCTGGTATCACTTTCGTCGGCCCACCGGCAGCTGTGCTGCAACTCACCGGCAACAAGGCCCGGGCGGTTGAAGCCGCCCGGGCGGCCGGCCTTCCGGTGCTGAGGTCCTGTGCGCCGTCGGACTCCGTCGACGACCTGATCGCCGCCGCAGAGGGAATGTCCTTCCCGCTATTCGTCAAAGCGGTCGCCGGTGGCGGCGGACGCGGGATGCGCCGGGTGGCTGAAGCCGCCGACCTGCCGGCTGCTGCCGAAGCGGCCAGTCGCGAGGCCGCCTCCGCGTTCGGCGACGCGCGGGTGTTCCTCGAGCAGGCGGGTCTCACCCCCCGCCACATCGAGGTGCAGATCCTCGCCGACACCCAGGGCAACGTGGTCCACCTCTACGAACGGGACTGCAGCCTGCAGCGCCGGCACCAGAAGGTCATCGAACTCGCGCCCGCACCCCATCTCGCGCCGGAGTTGCGCCACCGCATCTGCAGCGACGCCGTAGCCTTCGCCCGACAGATCGGCTACAGCGGGGCCGGCACGGTGGAGTTTCTCCTCGACGAACGCGGCCAGCACGTCTTCATCGAGATGAACCCGCGGATCCAGGTCGAGCACACCGTCACCGAGGAGATCACCGATGTCGACCTGGTGTCCGCACAGTTGCGGATCGCCGGCGGTGAGTCGTTAGATGATCTCGGCCTGCAGCAGGACTCCATCCAGACCAGGGGAGCGGCGCTGCAGTGCCGGATCACCACCGAGGACCCGGCCAACGGCTTCCGCCCCGACACCGGCCGCATCACCGCCTACCGCACCCCGGGCGGCGCCGGGATCCGACTGGACGGCGGATCCCATCTAGGGGCCGACATCAGTGCGCACTTTGACTCCATGCTGGTCAAAATGACCTGCCGCGGTCCGGATTTCGACACCGCGGTGCGCCGCGCGCGGCGGGGACTCGCCGAGTTCCGCATCCGCGGAGTGTCCACCAACATCGGCTTCCTGCGGGCGGTGCTCGCCGACCCCGACTTCGCAGCCGGCCGGGTCACCACGTCCTTTATCGAAGATCGGCCGGAACTGCTCAACGCCCGCGGATCGGCAGACCGCGGCACCCGGATTCTCAGCTACCTCGCCGACGTCACCGTCAACCAGCCGCACGGCCCACGGCGTTCGGAGTCCTACGCCCACGACAAACTACCGGCCATCAGCCTGACCGCGCCGCCGCCGCCAGGCTCCAAACAACGTCTGGTCGAACTGGGGCCCGAGGACTTCGCCCGCTCGCTGCGCGACCAGCAGGCCCTGGCGGTCACCGACACCACCTTCCGCGACGCCCATCAGTCCCTGCTCGCCACCCGGCTGCGCACAAACGGGCTGCTGCAGATCGCCCCCTACGTCGCACGCATGACCCCGCAACTGTTCTCGGTGGAGTGCTGGGGAGGAG
>VERS01000054.1 GCA_018882545.1 Mycobacterium sp. | reverse complement strand
GGCGTCGACCGCCTCCTTGTCGCCCTGGACGACCTGGAACACCCCCGGTGGCAGGCCGGCCTCGAGGAACAACTCGGCCAGGCGGACCGGCACCGAGGGGTCGCGCTCGGACGGCTTGAGGATGAAGGCGTTGCCGCACGCCAGCGCCGGGCCGGCCTTCCACAGCGGGATCATCGCCGGGAAGTTGAACGGGGTGATGCCGGCCACCACGCCGAGGGGCTGACGGATGGAGTAGACGTCGATGCCCGGTCCGGCGGACTCGGTGAACTCGCCTTTGAGCAGGTGCGGGATGCCGACGGCGAACTCGATGACCTCGATGCCGCGCTGAATGTCGCCGAGGGAGTCGTTGACGGTCTTGCCGTGCTCCAGGGAGAGCAGTTCGGCGATCTCCTCGGCGTGGGCGTTGACCAGTTCGATGAACTTCATCAGCACCCGCGCCCGCTTCTGCGGGTTCCAGGCCGCCCACTCCCGCTGCGCCCGCACGGCCGAGGCGACTGCGGTGTCGACGTCGGCCGCGGAGGCCAGCAGGACCTGCCCCTGAACGGCGCCGGTGCTGGGGTTGAACACGTCTGCGGTTCGGGTACTGGCCAGGGAGCTGCGCCGGCCGTCGATGAAATGCTGGATCTGTGGGGTCGTGGCCGGGGTCGTGTTTGAGGTCCTGGTTGAGGTCATAGCATTGCCTTCAGAGCGGTAAAAGAGCGGGTTAAAGGGGATAGTTGGATATCCTAGTAGAAGGTTTTGCCGAGGCCAAGACCTACCCGCGGGGAAGCCCGGCGAGCAGCTTGCGGGTCTCGTCCCAGGTCGGCAACACCCCGGCTGCCCGGACCTCGTCCAAGGGTGGCGCCGCGGCATCCCGATCGGAGAGCAGCAGTTGCTCGGCCGGCAGCGGCCAGCCGATGCCGATGGCCGGGTCGGTGGCGGCGATGGTGTGCTCGCGCTGCGGGGTGTACGGGGTCGAGCACAGGTACATGACTGTCGACTGGTCCTGAAGTGCCAGGAATCCGTGAGCCAGGCCCTCGCTGATATAGGTCGATCGGTGGGCGACGTCGTCGAGCAGCACCCCGTCCCAACACCCGTAGGTCGGGGAGCCCACCCGGATGTCGACGACGACGTCGAACACCGAGCCCCGCACGCAGGTCACGTATTTGGCCTGGCCGGGTGGGAGTTCGGCGAAGTGCAGGCCGCGCAGCACCCCGGCCGCCGACACCGAGCAGTTCACCTGCCGCAGGTCGAACCGATGGCCGGTCATCGCCGCGAAACCGCGCTCGGTGAACAGTTCGGTGAACGAGCCCCGGTCGTCGCAGTGCAACTGCGGGGTGATCTCCCAGGCGCCCGGTACGGTCAGCTCCCGCCACGTCGTCGTCGGACTCATCTCACTGACCCCGACCGGCGTAGCGGTCCTCGACCTGAGCCTTCAGCGGAGCCCACCACCACTCGTTGTCGCGGTACCAGTCGATGGTCGTGCGCAGGCCCTCGGTGAGGTCAGTGTGCTTGGGCGCCCAGCCCAGTTCGTCGCGCAGTCTGGAGGCGTCGATCGCGTACCGCAGGTCATGGCCGGCGCGGTCGCTGACGTGATCGAAGTCGTCGGCGTCGCGGCCCATCAGCTGCAGGATCAACCGCAGCACCGTGAGGTTGTCGCGCTGACCGTCGGCCCCGATCAGGTAGGTCGCCCCGGGTGCGCCGCTCTCCAGGATTCGCCACACCGCCGCGTTGTGATCGTCGACGTGGATCCAGTCCCGCACATTGGCACCGGATCCGTAGAGCTTGGGGCGCCGGCCGGCGAGCACATTGGTGATCTGGCGGGGGATGAACTTCTCGACGTGCTGGAACGGGCCGTAGTTGTTGGAGCAGTTCGAGATCGTCGCCCGGATCCCGTAGGACCGCACCCAGGCCCGCACCAGCAGGTCCGCCGAGGCCTTGGTCGCCGCATAGGGGCTCGACGGGTTGTACGGGGTGGACTCGGTGAACCGAACCGCCGAATCGAGGGCAAGGTCGCCGTACACCTCGTCGGTGGAGACGTGGTGCAACCGGACCCCGTGGCGGCGCACCGCCTCCAGCACCGAAAAGGTCCCCACGACGTTGCTGAGCAGGAACGGGGCCGGGTCAGCCAGCGAGTTGTCGACGTGGGTTTCGGCGGCGAAGTGCACCACCACGTCGGACTCGGCGACCAGGCGGTCCACCAGGGCGGTGTCGGTGAGGTCGCCTTCAACCAGCTCGATGGCCCCACCCAGACCGCCCAGCGTCCCCCGGCTACCGGCGTAGGTGAGCGCATCGAGCACCGTCACGGCGACCTCCGCGCGCTCTTCGACGGCGCGGTGGACGAAGTTGGCGCCGATGAAGCCGGCGCCGCCGGTGACCAGCAGCCGCATCGGCCCACCTTATCGGGCCATCCGGGCTGATCGGCCCCGGCGCGGACCGCGTGCGGCGGCCGGATCCATCGTTTTGTGGCACGGCGGCAAAGCGAGTATCGTGAGGTAACGGTGCGGTGGTCGCGCCGGCTCTTGCGTGCCCAGTCCCGGGAAAATTTGACCCAGTCCTGGAAATTCACGTTGCGAAGTCGGGCGAATGCTGCCCATCGGAGAATCAGGATCTAGTGAGGTTATGGGCAAAAAAGACGGTGCCATCGAGGTTGAGGGCCGAGTGGTCGAGCCCCTGCCCAATGCGATGTTTCGCATTGAGCTGGAGAACGGCCACAAGGTGCTCGCCCACATCAGCGGCAAGATGCGGCAGCACTACATCCGCATCCTGCCCGAGGACCGGGTCGTCGTGGAGCTCTCGCCCTACGACCTGACCCGGGGCCGCATCGTCTACCGCTACAAGTAAATCCGCCGCCAGTAACCACCCCTCACGAACAAGAAAGAACAGGATCAACACGCCGTGAAGGTCAACCCGAGCGTCAAGCCGATCTGCGATAAGTGCAGGGTGATCCGCCGGCATGGGCGGGTCATGGTGATCTGCTCCGATCCGCGCCACAAGCAGAGACAGGGCTAGAGCTTCCGACCCGCTAGCCCCCGACACAACTGAATGCAGACCTCCCAGAACCACCGCCGGGATACGCCCGGCGGACACGTCCGGAACGGAGGCCGGACCCCGCAAAACCCCATCCCTGGTGGGCGAGCCGGGAACGGCCTGGGAACGACACCTCCGCCTAGTAGAAGGAATACAGCCCTGTGGCACGTCTAGTGGGCGTCGATCTCCCGCGCGATAAGCGCATGGAGATCGCGCTGACCTACATCTTCGGCATCGGCCGTACCCGCTCCCAGGAGATCCTCGCCGCCACCGGCATCGACCGGGACCTGCGCAGCAAGGACCTCACCGACGATCAGCTGACCCAGCTGCGCGACTACATCGAAGGCAACCTCAAGGTGGAGGGCGACCTGCGCCGCGAGGTGCAGGCCGACATCCGCCGCAAGATCGAAATCGGCTGCTACCAGGGACTGCGGCACCGCCGCGGCCTGCCGGTGCGCGGCCAGCGGACCAAGACCAATGCGCGCACCCGCAAGGGCCCCAAGCGCACCATCGCCGGCAAGAAGAAGGCTAAGTAACCATGGCACCTCCGAAGAAGGGCGCCGCCGGCGCCAAGAAGGGCAAGACCACCCGGCGGCGGGAGAAGAAGAACGTCCCGCACGGCGCCGCTCACATCAAGAGCACGTTCAACAACACGATCGTGTCCATCACCGATCCGCAGGGCAACGTGATCGCCTGGGCGTCCTCGGGCCACGTCGGTTTCAAAGGCTCCCGGAAGTCGACGCCGTTCGCCGCCCAACTGGCCGCCGAAAACGCCGCCCGCAAGGCCCAGGAGCACGGGGTCAAGAAGGTGGACGTCTTCGTCAAGGGCCCGGGCTCGGGCCGTGAGACCGCCATCCGCTCGCTGCAGGCCGCCGGCCTGGAAGTGGGTGCGATATCCGATGTCACCCCGCAGCCGCACAACGGCTGCCGTCCGCCCAAGCGGCGCCGGGTCTAGGAGGACAACACATGGCTCGCTATACCGGACCTGCCACCCGCAAGTCCCGCCGGCTGGGCGTCGACCTCGTCGGCGCCGACCAGTCCTATGAGAAGCGCCCCTATCCGCCCGGCCAGCACGGCCGCGCGCGGATCAAGGAGAGCGAGTACCGCACCCAGCTGCAGGAGAAGCAGAAGGCCCGCTTCACCTACGGCGTGATGGAAAAGCAGTTCCGCCGCTACTACGAAGAGGCCAACCGCCAGAGCGGCAAGACCGGCGAGAACCTGCTCCGGATCCTGGAGAGCCGGCTGGACAACGTGGTGTACCGGGCCGGGCTGGCCCGGACCCGGCGGATGGCCCGTCAGCTGGTCAGCCACGGTCACTTCACCGTCAACGGGGTGAAGGTCAACGTGCCCAGCTACCGGGTGTCGCAGTACGACATCATCGACATCCGCAACAACTCGCTCAACACCGTGCCGTTCCAGATCGCCCGGGAGACCGCGGGCGACCGGCCGACCCCGGCCTGGCTGCAGGTGGTGGGGGAACGCCAGCGTGTCCTGGTGCACCAGCTACCCGACCGCGCGCAGATCGACGTGCCGCTCACCGAGCAGCTGATCGTGGAGTTCTACTCGAAGTAACCCCGTCGGGGGGCAAGCCGCCCGAGAACCCCCAAAACGGCATCAAATAGTGGTTGCCGAGAAGGAGATAGAAGAAAAAATGCTGATCTCTCAGCGCCCCATCCTCAGCGAGGAGTCCATCGCCGAGAACCGCTCCCAGTTCACCATCGAGCCGCTGGAGCCGGGATTCGGTTACACCCTGGGCAATTCGCTGCGCCGCACCCTGCTGTCCTCCATCCCGGGGGCGGCCGTGACGAGCATCCGCATCGACGGTGTGCTGCACGAGTTCACCACGGTGCCCGGGGTCAAAGAGGACGTCACCGACATCATCCTCAACCTCAAGGGCCTGGTGGTGTCCTCCGAGGAGGACGAGCCGGTCACCATGTACCTGCGCAAGCAGGGCCCCGGTGTGGTCACCGCGGGTGACATCGTGCCGCCGGCCGGGGTCAACGTGCACAACCCCGATATGCACATCGCCACGCTGAACGACAAGGGCAAGCTGGAGATCGAACTCGTCGTCGAGCGCGGCCGCGGCTACGTGCCGGCGGTGATGAACAAGGCCACCGGCGCCGAAATCGGGCGCATCCCCGTCGATTCCATCTACTCGCCGGTGCTCAAGGTGACCTACAAGGTCGAGGCCACCCGTGTCGAGCAGCGCACCGACTTCGACAAGCTGATCCTCGACGTGGAGACCAAGAACTCGATCAACCCGCGCGACGCACTGGCCTCGGCCGGCAAGACCCTGGTCGAACTCTTCGGGCTGGCAAGGGAACTCAACCTCGAAGCCGAGGGCATCGAGATCGGGCCGTCCCAGCATGAGGCTGACCACATCGCTGCGTTCGCGCTGCCGATCGACGACCTCGAGCTGACCGTGCGGTCCTACAACTGCCTCAAGCGCGAAGGCGTGCACACCGTCGGCGAACTGGTCGCTCGCACCGAGTCCGATCTGTTGGACATCCGCAACTTCGGCCAGAAGTCCATCGACGAGGTGAAGATCAAGCTGCACCAGATGGGCCTGGCCCTCAAGGATTCCCCGGCCAGCTTCGATCCGTCCGAGGTGGCCGGTTACGACGTCGTCACCGGCACCTGGACCAGCGACACCGGCTACGACTCGGGCTACGACCTGGACAACGACCAGGATTACGCCGAGACCGAGCAGCTCTAACGGGCACCACCCAGCTTCGCCCACCCGCACCACCCCGGTCTTACCTGATACGGAGATCGGGCTCACCTAGGAGATCGCAATGCCCAAGCCCACCAAGGGTCCTCGCCTCGGCGGATCCTCCTCGCATCAGAAGGCGATCCTGGCCAACCTGGCCACCTCGCTCTTTGAGCACGGCCGGATCAAGACCACCGAGCCCAAGGCCCGGGCGCTGCGGCCCTACGCCGAGAAGCTCATCACCCACGCCAAGAAGGGCACACTGCACAACCGGCGCGAGGTGATGAAGAAGATCCGCGACAAGGATGTGGTGCACACCCTGTTCGCCGAGATCGGGCCGTTCTTCGCTGATCGGAACGGCGGCTACACACGGATCGTCAAGGTCGAGGCACGCAAGGGCGACAACGCCCCGATGGCCGTGATCGAACTGGTCCGGGAGAAGACGGTGGTCTCGGAGGCCAACCGTGCCCGCCGTGCGGCGGCCTCGGCGAAGAAGGCCGCCGCGGCCAGCGTCCCGGCGGCTGCCGCAGCGCCGCAGGCCGAGTTGGTCGAGTCTGCCGAGCCCGTCGAGTTGGTCGAGTCCGTCGAGCCCGTGGAGCCCGTGGAGCCCGTGGAGTCGGTGGAGTCGGTGGAAGCCGAGGACGCCGGGATCGCTGACGCCCAGACGGCTGAGTCTGACGAATCCTGACGGCACCGTCCGGCTTCGGCTGGACATCTCCTACGACGGAACCGATTTCGCCGGCTGGGCCACCCAGGAGGGTCAGCGCACCGTAGCCGGGGTGCTCGACGCGGCCTTCTCGACGGTGTTCCGGTTGCCGCTTCGACTCTTCGCCGCCGGCCGCACCGACACCGGGGTGCACGCCACCGGGCAGGTGGCTCACGTCGACGTCCCCGCCGGCGCGGTGCCCCGTGCCTACCCCCGGCAGTCTCGCAGCGGGGACTCCGAATTCGCCCCGCTGGTCCGTCGGCTCGCCAAGTTCCTGCCCGAGGACGTTCGGGTTCGCGACATCGTCCGCGCGCCCGTCGGCTTTGACGCCCGCTTCTCGGCTCTGCGCCGGCACTACGCCTACCGGTTGACGTTGGCGCCCTACGGGGCCGAGCCGCACCAGGCCCGGTTTGTCACGCCGTGGCCGCGCCGACTGAATGCCGATGCCATGAGCGCCGCCTCGGCGCCCCTGGTGGGGCTGCACGACTTCGCCGCCTTCTGCCGACGGCGACCCGGGGCGACGACGATCCGGGAACTCCAGCGCTTCGACTGGGTCGTGGACGGTGACAGCCTCACCGCCTACGTCACCGCCGATGCATTCTGCTGGTCCATGGTGCGCTCGCTCGTCGGAGCGGTGCTGGCCGTCGGAGAGGGACGCCGCGAACCCGGCTGGTGTGCAACGCTTTTGGGTTCTGCCGGACGGTCAAGTGACTTCGCGGCCGCACCGGCTCGCGGACTGACGCTGATCGGGGTGGACTATCCGCCCGACGATCAGCTCGCGGCCCGCGTCGCCGTGACGCGGGACCTCCGAATCCTCGGGTAGGTCGTCGCCTTCTCCCGGCGAGCAGACATAAACGACCCCGACACGCCGAGCGTGTCGGGTCGTTTACGTCTGCTCATCGCCGGGTTCCCGCCCCGTCCCCGGGTTCCTGCCCCCGCCCCCGGGTTCCCGTCTAGAGCCGGGCAGCGACGAAGTCCGCGGCCTGATCAACCAGGCCGGACTCGACGTAGGCGGAATACTGATGTGCCGGCCAGTTGTCGGCCCAGGTGTTGGGGTCGAGGTTGTTGTTACAGACCGGGTCGTCGGCGGTACACAGGTCAATGGTCTTGTCGCCGTAGAGCGGACTGAGATCAGAGACCGGCCCGAGGACTTTGCGGGTGCCGTTGCCGAACAGCGCAACCGCGGCGATGTGCTCGTCCATCCCCAACGGCAACGGGTTGATATAGCCGAAGATCGGCGCCGGGACCGCCACGACGACGTCGGTGACGGCCGCCCCGAGGGAGTACCCGCCGAGCACCAACCGGGTCTGCGGACAGTTGGCCGCCATCGACTGGATATGGCGGCTCATATCGTTGGCACCCTGGATGACCTCGATGTCGGCCGGATAGTCCACGGCGTAGAACCCGACGGACTTCTCGGTCCGGGCCCGCAGGGCGTTGACGAACGCCTCACCGACCTGGCCTGTTCCGGGGGGTTCGATCCGGCCGCGGGCGAAGACCACCTCGACGTCGGGGCACGGTTCGGCGGCGGCGGTGGGGGTACCGCCCGGGACCAGCGGTAGGGCGGTGGCCGAAATCACCACCGACACCACCGTCAACATCCGCCCCACCTGCATCGTGCCATGGTATCCGCGGCAGGGCGGGTGTGCCAGGTGGGCGATCAGAGCAGCCCGGAGACGAACCCCACCGCCTGGCTGACCAGGTCGGTCTTCTCATAACTGACGTGGGCCAACGGATTACGGCCCTGGGAACAGATCGGATCGCCGGGGTTGCACAGGTCGATGACCTTGCCGGCGAACGGCGGCAGTGCGACCGAGGCCGGGTTCCCGAACTTGGTCGCGGGGTTGCCGAAGACGGCGACCGCGGCGACCTTGGAGGCCAGACTCTGCGGGATCGGCGGGGCCGAGCCGACGTCGCCGACCTTCTCGCCCAGCGGGGGGATGCCCAGCAGCATGTCCACCACCGCTGCACCCTGGGAGTAGCCGCCGAGGACGAATCGGGTGTCCGGGCAGTTCTGCGAGACCGTCGCGATCCGGTTGGTGGCGTCGGCGGCGCCGTCGGCGGCGGCGAGAAAGTCGTAGCTTGCCGGGTAGTTGACCGCGTAGACACCCAGGGACCGATCACCCAGGCTGGCGGCCAGCTGATCGCTGAGGGCCCGGCCGACCCGGCCCAGACCCTGAGGCTCACTGGTCCCGCGGGCGAACACCAATTCGACGTCGTTGCAGTCGGC
>VERS01000652.1 GCA_018882545.1 Mycobacterium sp. | reverse complement strand
GATGAGCCGGGCCGCCGACCATGACTGGCGGGCCTACCTGCTGACCGCCGCCGCCACCGTCGTCTTCGTCCGCACCAACACCAATCCGCTGATCGTGGTGGCCGCCGCCGCGCTGCTGGGCTACTTCGGCCTCGTCTGGGGCTAGATTCGGTTTGTGCGAGTCGACGATGCCGCTGAGGGACGGGGCGGCGGAGGGGCGAGTGAGTCGGTCCTGTGGGTCGACGATGCCGCTGAGGGGCGGCGGGGGTCAAAAAGATCAGTCCTGCGCGTCGACGGGCGTGAGGTTGCGGTAACCGGTGATCTTCTGCTCCCGCTGACCCGGCGCACCACCGACATCGTCCGGCTGGCGCTGGCGACCCTGCTTCTGGCGCTCGTCATCTTCAGCTCGCTGGTCACCCGCAGCGACTGGGTCGGTCTGGAGAAGTCGATCTCCCGCATCGTCGGGGTCCTCACCCCGGCCCAGTCCAACGCCGTCTACCTGATCTACGGCATCCTCATCGTCGCGCTGCCGTTCGTGATCCTGGTCGGCCTGATCGCCGGGCGACAATGGAAACTGCTGGGCGCCTATGCCGCCGCGGGGTTCATCGCCGTCCTGGCCCTGTCGATCTCCGGGCAGGGCATCGCGGCACCGAACTGGCATTTCGATCTCTCCGAACGGCTGCCGACGATGCTGGCGCAGTTCCTCGACGACCCCCGGTGGATCGCTCTGCTGGCCGCGGTGCTGACGGTGTCCGGCCCGTGGCTGCCGGCCCGATGGCGGCGCTGGTGGTGGACGCTGCTGCTGGCGTTCGTACCGATCCATTTGGTGGTCAGTGCAGTGGTACCTGCCCGGTCGCTGCTGGGCCTCTCTGTCGGCTGGTTCGTCGGCGCCCTGGTGGTCCTGCTGGTCGGCACCCCGGCGCTGGAAGTGCCCCTCGACGGAGCGGTGCGAGCACTGGCGCGGCGCGGCTTCAACGCCGAGACGCTGACGGTGGTGCGCCCCGGCGGCAACGGGCCGCTGGAACTGCTGGCCAGCAACGATGCCGGCCACGGGGCCGTCGTCGAACTCTACGGGCCCAACCAGCGCAGCGGCGGCGCCGTGCGACAGTTCTGGCGGTGGCTGGTGTTGCGTGACAGCGAGACCGCGCCGCTGCAGATGTCGCTGCACCGTGCCGTCGAACACCGGGCTCTGATGACCATCGCCGTCGGCGATCTCGGTGTCGCCAACACCACCACGGTGAGCCTGGCCGGGCTGGAGCGGGGCTGGAACATGTTCGCCCACACCGAACCCCTCGGCACCGCGCTGGAAGACCTCACCGGCGACGAAGGTGCGGTCGAGGCGGTCTGGGAATCCCTGGGTGTGCTGCACCGTCACCAGATCGCCCATGGTGATCTGCGGCCCAGCGAGATCACCGTCGACTCCGACACCGCCCGGTTCGGCGGGTTCGGCAACTCCGAGTACGGCGCCTCCGACGAGCAACTCCAGTCCGATGTGGCCCAGTTGCTGGCGACGACCACCGACAAGTTCGGGGCCGCGGCGGCGGTGCGCGCCGCGATCAACGTCCTCGGCACCGACACCGTGCTGGCAGCCTCCCGCCGGCTCACCCGTTCGGCGATGCCCACCCGCATCCGGCGCAGTCTGAGCGATCCGAAGTCCGTTCTCGCCGCCGCCCGCGACGAGGTCAAACTGCAGACCGGCGCTGAGGCGATCCAGACCGAGACCATCACCCGCTTCACCCGCAAGCAGGTCATCCAACTAGTGCTGCTGGTCGCGCTGGTCTACGTCGCCTATCCGTTCATCAGCACGGTGCCGGCCTTCATCAGCGAACTGCGCAACGCCAACTGGTGGTGGGCGCTCCTCGGACTGGCGGTGTCAGCCTCGACCTACATCGGTGCCGCCGCCGGGCTGTGGGCCTGCGCCGGGGGCATGGTGTCGTTCCGCAACCTCACGATCATGCAGTTCGCCAACACCTTCGCCGCCACCACCACACCGGCCGGCGTCGGCGGGCTGGCGCTGAGCACCCGCTTTCTGC
>VERS01000053.1 GCA_018882545.1 Mycobacterium sp. | reverse complement strand
CTGCGGCACCTCGTTCACCTGGACCACCAAGGCCTTCGGTCCCTACATCGGCTGGATCGGCGGATGGGCCGCGATCCTTGCGACCGCGATCGTGCTGTCCAACCTCGCCGGGGTGGCGGTGGAGTTCTTCTATCAGTTCCTCGGGGATCTCTTCAGAAGTGAGAAGATCGGCGATCTGTGGGAGAACCAACTGATCAACGTGGGAACCTGCATAGTATTCCTGACCGTTGCCACCTGGGTGGCCTACCGCGGCATCACCACCACCGAGCGGGTGCAGTTCGTCCTGGTCGGATTCCAGCTGCTCATCCTCGCCGTCTTCTCAGTCGTCGCGATCGCCAAGTCCGGTTCCGCCCCGACCGGGATGGCATTTTCGTGGGATTGGTTCAGCCCGGCCGGACTGACCCTCTCGGCCTTCATCGCCGGGCTGTCCGGCTCGATTTTCGCCTTCTGGGGCTGGGACACCTCACTGACCGTCAACGAGGAATCCAAGGACGCTGACAAGACGCCCGGGCGAGCTGCGCTGCTCTGCGTGCTGTCGATCCTGCTGACCTACCTCATCGTGGCGACCGCCAGTCAGATGTTCGCCGGCACCGGCAGCGAGGGTCTGGGGCTGGGTAACGAGGAGAACGCCGCGAATGTGTTCGGCGAGCTTGCCGAACCGGTACTCGGCAAGCCGTGGCACCTTCTGCTGTTCCTTGCGGTACTGGCCTCCAGCACGGCCAGCCTGATCACGACGTTTCTGCCGTCCTCGCGCACGATGCTGGGCATGGCGACCTACAAGGCGCTGCCGTCACGTTTCGCGGCAATCCATCCCCGCTACCTCACGCCGTCCTACGCGACGGTGGCAGCCGGGGTCGTGGCGGGCACTTTCTACACCGTGATGCACCTGCTGAGCAAGAACGCCCTGACCGACACCATCTACGCCCTGGGCATCATGATCTGCTTCTACTACGGTCTGACCGCATTCGCCTGCATCTGGTTCTTCCGACGCGAGTTGTTCGTCAACGTGAACAGCTTCGTCTTCAAATTCCTGTTCCCGCTACTGGGGGGGTTGGGTCTGCTGGGCGTGCTGGTCATCACCCTGCGCGACGCCGCCTCGCCGGACTACGGCAGCGGGGCGAGCATCTTCGGTGTCGGGTTGGTGCTCATCCTCGGCGTCGGGCTGATTCTGCTCGGCCTCGTGCTGATGATGATCTGGCGGTCGATGTCACCCGCCTTTTTCCGCGGCGAGACGTTGCACAAGGACACCCCCGTCATCATCGCCGACTAGCGCGCCGGGACCGCGGCAGGTTCAGTGGCAGGCGCCGCCGTCGGCCTTGGCCGTCGGCGGTGCGTCGATGGAGGGATTGCGGTCGAAGAAGCCGGCGGGCTTGAGCCAGAACGACACCGTGTCGACCGACATGATCGGCCATTCCTCCATCCGGGTGATGTGGTGGATGCCGAACACGTACCAGAGCACCACATCGGTATCAACCAGAGACGCATCGTCTTTGATCCACTCGGTCATCCCGGTATCGGTCTCGGACTGGACCGGGTAAGCCCCCGCCGGCCAGCGTTCGTCCGCACTGTTCTTGGTCACCCACAGGGTGTGGCCGATCACCGGCGCCCGTAGGAACTGGGGTGCCAACTCGTCCATGATCGGCGGGAAGCAGGCTCCGGGGACAAGCTTGTAGGCCACGTTGGTGCCGTGCTTGTTGGTCTTGGACTGGTTGACCACCTTCCAACTCCGCTGGGTCGACCAGTCGAAGTCTCGGGCGGCTTCCGCCTCGGAGGTGATCGGCGTCGACTTGGTCACCAGAGCGAGCCCGTAGGGATTGGCGGCGGACATCGGCGGCGCCACCGAGTCGATCTCCATGACGGTGTTGCCCTCACCGTCGACGTCCAGGTCCAGCCGTGCTACCAGGAAGTGCTGATGGAACGGAGCGTAGGTGTTCTTGTCGACGACGGTCCCGTAGGGCGGCGGGGTCGAGCCCTCCGGGAAGGGCGTGGTCACCATGATGCCGGTGGCCCGGACCTCGCACTCGATGTTCCCATCCTGATAGAGACGCCAGTAGATCAGGTACTCGTAGTTGGCCACTGTCGCATGGCAGGAGATCACCATCCGGCGCTGCCGTCGCACCTCCGCGCCGTGTTTGTAGTCGACGTGCTTCCAGAGAACGGCGTTGTCCTCCTCGTGCAGACATATCGCGTTCTTGACGGTGTACGGCTCGCCCTTGGTGTTGGCCAGATTCGCATCGAGGTAGACGATCTCACCCAGGCAGTCGCAGCCGAGTTCCAGCGAGGTCGTCATTACGCCCAGGCCCCACTCGCCGATGTCGAAGGCCGTCCTGCGGTAGTGGTCGAACGAGGGGTCGCGATACGGAACCACCATCTCGGCTAGCGATATCCTATATGCCACATCGCGTTTGGTGCCGTTGTCATCGAAGGCCAACTGGTAGATGACCGGGCCTTCTCGGTAGTTGAAGCCCAGCCGCAAGGACCAGTTGAGCCACTTCAGTTCCGAGCCGTCAAGGGTGAAGGACGGACCCTCGGGCTGGGTGATGTGCAGTGGCTTGACGTCGGTTCGCGGCTCGATGCCGCGCACCGAGGGTACGTACTCGCAGTCCACCTCGGGCTGGCCGTAGGAGTGGTCGTTGTCGATTTCCAGCAGTTCAAGGGTGTTCATGTCGACGACGAGTTGAAGGCCGGAGACCGGGTGGCCGTAGGGGTTGCCCTCCGGTGTCGCCCGAGCCCACAGGTCGCACCAGCCGAGCCTGCGGTTCGGGTACTTCTCCTGACGCCGGAGAGCAGCCCGGGACAGTTCGACCGTGTGCGGCGTGACGGCCCTACCGTATGCCCAGGTGTCGATCAGGATAAGGCTCATATCGGTGTAGCCGCGCGCGGCAAGTGCGGCGATGACGTCGGGATGCTTGCGCATCGCTTCATCCATCTCGTAGAACTCGTCGACGGTGAAGTTGGGCTGCACGCCGGGGATGTGCTCGAAGGACACCACGGAGCCGCCAGTCAGGTCCACGGTGGCTTCGTAGGTCTTGTTCTCGGCGCGGTCCAGCAGTACGGCGAATGCGGTCCGCGGTATGGGGTCCCCCGGCTGCCAGGCCTTGACCCAGCTTTTCTCCGGCTCCTTCAGTTCGACCGAGGCGAACAGCCACCCGTCGGTGACTCGGCCGTCGCGGCGAAGGATATCGGTGGTCTGCCGAAACTCCTCGGTCGACAACGAGTCCAAGGGGTGCTGGGCCATCTAGGTCTCCTTCATTGGCGTCGAGTTCCCCTGTTTACAGGTCGCCGCAGTCCCCGGCATGAGAAAATCCATCTCGGCAAGCCCCCAATCAACCGGGAGGACATCGGAACCTGATGATATCCAACGTGTTCCGATCGCGGGGACTGAATGGCATCCCGGAAATCCGCACTTTCTTCCGGACCAACGAGCAGCCCATCTTCTTCGTCGGGCCGACGGCGTTCAATCTGCTCGGCATCGACCGGTGGGTACGCGGGTTCGAGTACATCGTCTACCACGACTCCTGGGACGGTGCGCATCCGCGGGTGTTCACTCCGAGCGCCAAGCCCTACGTCGAGTTCACCAGTTCCGAGGAGATCAACAATTACCTGCTCCGCGATCCGGAGGTGCAGCGCCACATCGAATCTCGTTGCGAAACAACCGGTTTGAGGCCGATGATCGCGATGGTCTTCTTCGATGGGGAGACCGAGCAGATCTGCCGCGAACTCGACTACACGCTGATCCTGCCCTCCGACGAACTTCGCCGATACCTGGATTCCAAGATCGTCACCACCCGCCTCGGGGAGGAGGCCGGAGCCCCGTCGGTGCCCAATGTCCTGGCCCGCGCCGACAGCTACCAGCAGCTCAGCGAATTGGCCACGGCGGCCGGCCTGGGCTCTGATCTGGTGGTTCAGACCCCCTACGGCGATTCCGGCAAGACGACCTTCTTCATCACCTGCGAGGCGGACTGGGACCGCGACAGCGCAACCATGATCGGCCAGGACCTGAAAATCATGAAGCGGATCAACAACCGGGCGGTGGCCGTCGAGGCGGTCAACACCGAGCACGGAACCGTTGTCGGGCCGTTCATGACCGATCTGACCGGCTACCCGGAACTGACGCCCTACCGCGGCGGCTGGTGCGGTAACGACCTCTACCCCGAAGCGCTGACCGAGGCCCATCGCAACACCGCGATCCAGCACGTGCGGCGCCTCGGGGACCGGTTGCGGCAAGAGGGTTACAAGGGATTTTTCGAGGTGGACGTCCTGGTGGACCTCGACTCCGATCACGTCTACCTGGGTGAGTTGAACCCACGGATCTCCGGGGTGTCATCGATGACCAACGTCACCGCGGGCGCCTACGCCGACATTCCGCTTTTTTTGTTCCACCTGCTGGAGTTCATGGACATCGACTACGAGGTCGACGTCGATGAGATCAACGAACGCTGGCGCGAACTGGCCGCCTTGGACGTGTGGGCACAGTTGGTCATGAAAGAGCCCGAGGAATCCGTCGAGCGGATCCTGGCTGCACCGGTGACCGGGCGCTACCGGCTCAACGAGGACGGCGCCCTGGACTTCATCGGGGTCACCAACGACTGGCACGACGTGACCCACGAGGACGAATGTTTCTTCCTGCGTGTCTACGGACCCGGGGACTATCGGTTCAAAGGAGCCGATCTGGGCATTCTGGTCACCAAGGGCCGGATGCAGACCGAAGCCGGCCTGACCCGGCGTTGTCGAACCTACATCGACGCCGTCCGGGCGATGTACATCAGCGAACCGCTGCCCACTCCCCCCGCCGTGTACCCGATCGGGTTCGTCAAGTAGCGGGGTTCGTCAGGTAGCCGCCGGTCAGCTGCGATCGCGGCTCTTGGCCACCCCGATCGGCCCGGTCAGAGCACCCGGCCCGCCGGCGGCGTCCGGCAATCCGGCAAGGAAGCGGCCGGCCGCGGCGAAAGCCCGGATGGTGTCGACCAGATGCGGGGGCGCCTGCGCCGATGGCCACGACGACATTTTGACCGATACGGTCCTGGTGGCCCGGTCGACCACCACCATCTGGCCGTGGATGCCCAGGCACACCTGCAGATCGCCGAGCGGTCCCGGCACGAACCAGAACTGGTTGCGGTACCAGCCTCCGGTCAGTGTCGCTTCGGAGGCCGACGATGCGAACGCCCCCCGGATGTCGGGGTCGATGGTGCGCGACTGCACCAGCCAGCGGTTCGGAACCACCGGCCTGCCCGCCACGTAGCCGTCGTCGAGAAGCATCTGCCCGAAACGTGCGACGTCTCGGGCGGTCGCCGACATCCCGCCGTCGTGAATCGCCGAACCCACTCCGTCGCAGGTGATTTCGGCCTCAAACTCCGCTCCCATCGGTTGCCAGATGAGATCGGAGATCAAGTTCGCCATCCTGGCGCCGGCGGCGCGTTCGCATACCCAGCCGAGCATGTCGGTGTCGGCCGAGCGGTACACGAACGAACCACCGTGCGGGCCCGTCGCACCCATCGAAGCCAGGAAAGCATACATGCCGCCGATGTATCCGGGACTCAGCCCGGGGCGCCACCCGATATGGCGCTCCATCTCGCGGATCTCGGAGTAGGGATTGGTGTACTCCTCGCGAAACAACACCCCGGTACGCATGTCCAACAGGTCGCGTGCGGTGCACCCGCCGTATCCGGATCCGGTGACCTCGGGCACGTAGAGGTCGATCGGCTGGGCGGGGTCGAGCAGGCCGCGGGTGACCAAACTCCCGGCCACGCAGCCGATCACCGATTTGGTGACCGACATCAGCAGGTGAACCGTGTCCGGGGTCATCCCGTTGTCGTATCGCTCCAGGACGATCCGACCGTCATGGACGATCACGACGGCGTCGGTCCAGGTCTCCCCGAGCACCTCGGCCAGGGTCGAGACCCGGTCATCGACCCGGTGCACGCTGATCGCCGCGGGATCAAGGGGGACCTCGCCCCAGACCAGAGGTTGGGCCGGCCCCTGGCCGCGGGGGATCCGCTGGGTGGGAATCAGTTCTCGCAGATGCTGGAAGGACCACCTGTTGAACGGCGGGTCCTGCCAGTTCAGCAACGTGACGCGGGAACCCGGGTCCGACGGGAACCCGGTCATCAAGGGCGGCTCGGGCATGAGGGAACCCTACCGGTAGCCGGTCTCGGTCAAGCCGCCGAAGTCACTCGGTAGACGTCGTAAACGCCCTCGACGTTGCGAACCGCGTTCAGCACGTGGCCGAGGTGTTTGGGATCACCCATCTCGAAGGTGAAGCGACTGATCGCAACGCGGTCATCGGAGGTGGTCACCGACGCCGAGAGGATGTTGACCTTCTCATCGGCCAGTACCCGGGTCACGTCCGAGAGCAGGCGGTGCCGGTCGAGGGCCTCGACCTGGATGGCGACCAGGAACACCGAGGTCGGTGAAGGCGCCCAGACCACGTCGATGATGCGCTCGGCCTGCTGCCGAAGGTCCCCGGCGTTGGTGCAGTCCGTGCGGTGCACGCTCACCCCGCCACCGCGGGTGACGAACCCCATGATGTTGTCCCCGGGGACGGGTGTACAGCACTTGGCCAGTTTGGTGAGCACGCCCGGCGCCCCCGGGACGGCCACCCCGGTGTCGTCGCTGCCGCGGTGCCGGATCGGCATGGTGGCCGGGGTGGACCGCTCGGCCAGTTCGTCCTCGGCGCCGTCGGCGCCACCGAGTTGAGCCAGGAGCCGCTGGACCACGTGCCGCGGCGATACGTGGCCCTCGCCGACTGCGGTGTAGAGCGCCGAGACGTCGGCGTAGCGCAACTCACTCGCCAGGGCGCCCATCGCCTCGCCGTTGACGAGACGTTGCAGTGGCAGCCCGCCTCGGCGCACCTCCCGGGCGATGGCGTCCTTACCGGCCTCCAGCGCCTCCTCGCGGCGTTCCTTGGCGAACCACTGCCGGATCTTGGCCTTGGCGCGCGGGGAGACCACGAAGCCCTGCCAGTCCCGGGAGGGTCCTGCGTTGGGCGCCTTGGAGGTGAAAACCTCGACCACTTCGCCGTTTTCGAGTTTGCGCTCAAGGGCAACCAGCCGGCCGTTGACCCGGGCGCCGATGCAGCGGTGTCCGACCTCGGTGTGCACCGCGTAGGCGAAGTCGATCGGGGTGGAACCGGCCGGCAAGGTAATCACGTCGCCTTTCGGGGTGAAGACGAAGATCTCCTGGACCGCCAGGTCATAGCGCAGCGACTCCAGGAACTCCCCCGGGTCGGCGGCCTCCCGTTGCCAGTCCAGCAGTTGCCGCATCCAGGCCATATCGTCGACCTCGGCGGCGGTGTTCGGATGCTGAACCGCATTGCGGCCCTTGGCTTCCTTGTAGCGCCAGTGGGCCGCGATGCCGTACTCGGCGGTGCGGTGCATATCGCGGGTGCGGATCTGCACCTCCAGGGGTTTGCCCTCCGGTCCGACGACGGTGGTGTGCAGCGACTGGTAGACCCCGAAACGGGGCTGGGCGATGTAGTCCTTGAACCGACCGGGCATCGGCTGCCACAGCGAGTGCACGACACCGACGGCCGCGTAGCAGTCCCTGATCTCCTCACAGAGGATGCGCACGCCCACCAGGTCGTGGATATCGTCGAAGTCGCGGCCCTTGACGATCATCTTCTGATAGATCGACCAGTAGTGCTTGGGTCTGCCCTCGACGGTGGCGCTGACCTTCATCGCGCCCAAGGCGGCGCCGATGTCGGCACGCACTTTGGCCAGATAGGTGTCCCGCGACGGTGCACGGTCGGCCACCAGCCGCACGATCTCCTCGTAGCGCTTGGGGTGCAGGATCGAGAACGACAAGTCCTCCAGCTCCCACTTGACCGTCGCCATCCCCAGTCTATGGGCAAGGGGCGCAATGACTTCCAGCGTCTCCCTGGCCTTGCGGGCCTGTTTCTCCGGCGGCAGGAACCGCATCGTGCGCATGTTGTGCAGCCGGTCGGCGACCTTGATGACCAGCACCCGAGGGTCGCGGGCCATCGCGATGATCATCTTGCGGATGGTTTCGCCCTCGGCGGCGCTGCCCAGAACGACCTTGTCGAGTTTGGTCACCCCGTCGACAAGATGCCCGACCTCGTCGCCGAACTCAGCGGTCAGCGCGTCCAGGGTGTAGCCGGTGTCCTCGACGGTGTCGTGCAGCAGCGCCGCGACCAGCGTGGTGGTGTCCATACCGAGTTCGGCAAGGATGTTGGCCACCGCCAACGGGTGGGTGATGTAGGGGTCACCGGAGCGGCGCAGTTGGTCGGCGTGCTTGGCCTCGGCCACGTCGTAGGCCCGCTGCAGGACCGACAGGTCGGCTTTCGGATAAATCTCCCGGTGCACTGCGACCAGTGGTTCCAACACCGGGTTGAGGGCGCTGCGCCCAGCCGTCATCCGGCGGGCCAGCCGGGCCCGCACCCGGCGGGAGGCGCTGGCGGCTTTCGGGGCGGACGGTTCTGGGCGGGGTTCGGGCAGCTCGGCTACCGGTTGCACCGCGGCACTACCCGGTGTGCTGCCCGGTTGGTCGGCCATCCCACCTCCCGTGCGAAACCCTGGCGTTCCCCGCACCGCGAGGATATCGCCTTTCAGACCAGTTGCAGGGCCTGTACCGCCAGCGGTTCCAATCGCGCCCGCCCGCCGAGGTCAGCGAGTTCCAACACCACCGCCGCCGCGGTCACCACCGCGCCGGCGGTCTCCAGCAGATCCCGGGCCGCCGCCACGGTACCGCCGGTGG